>JAKEHD010000461.1 GCA_022615215.1 Blastocatellia bacterium | reverse complement strand
CGGGATCGCGGTGGGCATGGCGACCGACATCCCACCGCACAACCTCCGCGCTCTCTACGAAGCCCGCGACGGCGGCGATCCGAATCAAGCCATCTACACAGAGCAGTACCCTCTCGAACCCGCTCGCGTTTCGGAAAGATTTCGCGGAGCGCCCCGCCTCAACCTCGACCCTGAAACGGCAGAAACCCTATGCATAGCCTGCGACCTCTGCGCGCTGGCCTGTCCGGTAGATTGCATAGAGGTAGGCTCGATGCGCCGAGAGGTGAGAGACGGCGAGAAGGTGAACAAGAAGAAGGTGCTGACGACATTTACATTCGACACGTCGAGGTGTATGTTTTGCAATTTGTGTTCGGAGGCGTGCCCTACGGATTGTTTGGAGTTGACGCAGAGTTTCGAGTTGGCGGTGTATCACCGTTCGGGATTCCGATGGGATCGAGAGATGCTCGAAAAGGGCATCAACTATGTCCGCTATACGAGATAGGAATTCGAGCGATTGACTTTTAATTGGGAGATAGTGATGAGCACGAAAGAGAGCACGATAGAGTCTCTGGTAAACCGAGAGTACAAGTACGGCTTCGTCACAGATATAGAAGCCGATTCAGCCCCGCCGGGGTTGAACGAGGAGATAATACGGTTCATATCGGCCAGGAAGAAAGAGCCTGAGTTCATGACCGAATGGCGATTGAAGGCTTACCGTCACTGGCTCACGATGACCGAACCCAAGTGGCCCAATGTGCATTACCCGCCGATAGATTACCAGTCGATAGTCTACTATTCGGCCCCGAAATCGAAGAAGGACGGACCCAGGAGCCTGGACGAAGTAGACCCGGAACTCCTCGCCACTTATGAAAAGCTGGGCATCCCCCTGAAAGAGCGCGAAATACTCGCAGGCGTAGCCGTTGACGCCGTGTTCGACAGCGTGTCGGTAGCCACTACGTTTAAAAGCAAACTGGCCGAGATGGGAATCATATTCTGCTCTTTCTCGGAAGCTGTCCAGGAACACCCTGAACTGGTTGAGAAATACCTCGGCTCGGTCGTCCCCTACACGGACAACTTTTTCGCCACGTTGAACTCAGCCGTATTCAGCGACGGCTCGTTCTGCTACGTGCCAAAAGGCGTGCGCTGCCCGATGGAGTTATCGACCTATTTCCGCATCAACGCGATGAACACGGGCCAGTTCGAGCGCACGCTTATAATCGCCGACGAGGGCGCTTATGTGTCATATCTCGAAGGTTGTCATCCGGCAGGCGAGCAGGTATTGACCCCTGCGGGCTGGGCCAACATCGAGAGCCTGAAACCCGGCGATGAGGTATACGACCATCTGGGCGCGCCTCAAAAAGTGCGCGCCGTTATGACCCGTCGCCACAAAGGCGAGATGATAACCATCCGACCGGTTTCCAGGTATAACGAATTCCGCCTGACGCCTGAACATCCCGTGCTCGCAATCAAACGTTCGGATGCACTGGTGAACCGCAAACCACGGAACGCATGGTTGCCGGAAGTTGATACGGATAAACTGCTTCAGACTGAAGCTTCCTGGATTCCGGCGGGCGAACTCGAAAAGGGAGATTTCGTTCTCGTTCCGAAATTGAGCCATCAGGAGAAAGACGCGTTCAGCGACGAAGAGGTCGAACTGCTTGGCTACTACCTTGCGGAAGGAAGCTCTTACTACAACAAGGCGAACCGTCAATACACAAATCAGCTTTCATTCGGGCTTCAGGAAAAAGAGCTTGTCAGCCGGGCGCGTACCCTTGTTGAAAGTGTGACGGGCAGGAAATCTTATCTCACCGAGCAACCCGACCGTAACGGCGCAGGGGTGTCGTTTTATTCTGAAAAATACTCGGATTGGTTCATACGCCACTGCGGTAAGGGAGCGTGTTCCAAAGCATTGAGCGATGAACTTATGGCGCTCTCCACGCGACAGACAAAATTATTTCTTGATGCTTATCTCGCGGGAGACGGCAATATATCTGATCGCGGAAACTCTCGAATGATCAGGTTCTGCACTGGCTCTGAAACCCTCGCGCGGCAGGTACAGATGCTGTTGAACCGCCTGGGTATTCACGCATGGATACAGGTTCGCGAGGGCGGGGAGACTAAGTTCTCAAACAATTCCGACCAGATCATCAACCGCCAGCCGCTTTATCACGTCGGCTACACTGATAATAAGAAATGGGACAAGATTCGGGAAACGGATACGCATTTCATCGTCCCGATCAGGGAAGTGTCACGAGAACCTTACGATGATCTGGTGTTCAACATCGACGTCGAAGAGACGCACAGCTATGTGGTTCGCGGCGTCGCGGTCCACAACTGCACTGCGCCGATGCGGGATGAAAATCAACTGCACGCGGCTGTCGTCGAACTGGTCGCGCTCGATAATGCCGAGATCAAGTATTCGACCGTGCAGAACTGGTATCCGGGAGACAAAGAGGGCAAGGGCGGCATCTATAACTTCGTCACCAAGCGCGGTAAGTGCCAGGGGGTGAATTCGAAAATCTCCTGGACTCAGGTCGAAACCGGCTCGGCCATAACCTGGAAGTATCCCAGTTGCATACTGCTCGGAGACAACTCCATAGGCGAGTTCTATTCCGTAGCTCTCACGAACAACTATCAACAGGCCGACACCGGCACAAAGATGATTCACATAGGCAGGAACACTCGAAGCACGATCATCTCCAAGGGCATATCCGCAGGGCACGGGCAGAACAGCTATCGCGGCATGGTGAAGATACTCAAGGGCGCAGAGGGCGCGCGCAATTATTCGCAGTGCGACTCGCTCTTGATGGGCGACAAATGCGGCGCGCACACGTTCCCCTATCTCGAAGTCAAAAACTCCACCGCGCAGGTCGAGCACGAAGCCTCGACCTCGAAGATAGGCGAAGACCAGATATTCTATTGCCAGCAGCGCGGCATCTCTACCGAGGACGCGGTCTCTATGATAGTCAACGGCTTCTGCAAAGAGGTCTTCCGCGAGCTGCCGATGGAGTTCGCCGTCGAAGCTCAGAAGCTGCTCGGCGTCAGCCTTGAGGGAAGTGTCGGATGAATCAGTAGTCAGTAGTCAGTGGTCAGCGGTCAGTTGCTCTTTGATTCACGGCCTTATCGAATAGGAAATATAACGAAGGACGACGGACCACGGACGACGGACAAAACGGAGAGCTATGTTAGAGATAAAGAATTTACATGCAAGCGTGGAGGGAAAACACATCCTTCAGGGCATAGACCTGAAGGTGAACGCGGGCGAAGTTCACGCCATAATGGGGCCGAACGGGTCGGGCAAGAGCACGCTGGCGCAGGTGCTTGCCGGGCGCGACGTTTATACAGTGACCGAAGGCGAGGTCATCTATCAGGGCAAAGACTTGCTTGGGATGCCGCCCGAAGAGCGCGCACGTGAGGGGATATTTCTCGCTTTTCAATACCCTGTAGAGATACCGGGCGTCAATAATATGTATTTTCTCAGGGCGTCGCTCAACGCCGCGCGCAAACATCGAGGGCTTGAAGAACTCGACGCCATGGATTTTTTGACTCTTGCGAAAGCGAAGATAAAGGCGCTCGATATGGACGACTCGCTGATGAAGCGGTCGGTCAATGAAGGCTTTTCGGGCGGTGAGAAGAAACGCAACGAAATTTTTCAGATGGCAATGCTTGAGCCGACGCTCGCCATTCTTGACGAGACCGACTCAGGTTTGGACATCGATGCATTGAAGGTCGTGGCCGAGGGAGTCAACGCGCTTCGCAACCCTGAGCATGCCATCCTCGTGGTCACGCATTATCAGCGACTTTTGAATTATATAGTTCCCGACTTCGTTCATGTGTTGTCGGAGGGCCGCATCGTCCGGTCGGGCGGCAAGGAGCTGGCCCTTGAGCTTGAAGAAAAAGGCTACGCCTGGATTGAGGGAACGACGCCGAGTGCGCATAAAGATTTCTTTCTTGGCCGGTGACGACCGGAGGAGGTGCGTCCGCTTGATGACCGGAGTTAAAGAAACACAAAACACTTACCTGTCGAGTTTCGAGCGGTTTGAAAAAAACCTCGCGGGCGGCGGGCAATCGTGGCTTCATGAGATTCGCCGGGCGGCTATTCAACGCTTTGCAGAACTCGGATTTCCTTCGACCCACATCGAAGAGTGGAAGTACACAAACGTCGCTCCCCTGACGAAGATAGATTTCGAGCCTGCCTCGAATGATGTGGGCCGGGTGAGCGCAGAAGATATCGCCCGCTCGCCGCTCGTCGAACCGGGCAGCATAAGGCTCGTCTTCGTCGACGGCCGTTTCAGCGAAGAACTCTCATCGCTCGAAGAGTTGCCGCGAGGAATTACGGCCAGAAGCCTCGCCCAGGAACTTCAGTACCCCGACCGTAAGGGAGGGGGCAATGCCACACTAGAGGCGCACCTGTCGCGCTATGCCGATTATAACGAACACGCTTTCGCGGCCCTGAATACGGCCTTCATCGAAGACGGCGCTTTCATCGAAATTCAAAAAGGCATCCGTGTAGAGCGGCCAATTCATCTCTTATTCGTTTCGACCGCGAGCGACCGGGCGAGGGTATCTCATCCCCGGAGCCTGATCGTGGCGGGGCGCGAGAGCCAGGCCGTTATCATCGAAGAGTATATGGGACCGGACGGCGCAGTCTATTTCACCAATGCAGTGACGGAGATAGTGGCAGGCGAGAGCGCCATAATCGAGCATTACAAGGTGCAGCAGGAAAGCGATGATGCGTTTCACATTGCGACCTTGCAGGTCGAGCAGGAGCGCAGCAGCAACTTTGTGTCTCATTCCATCTCGCTCGGCGGCGCGCTTACGCGCAATGATTTCAACTCGGTGCTCGACGGCGAAGGGGCCGAATGCATGCTCAACGGGCTTTATGCGACGGACGGCCGTCAGTTCATAGACAACCACACGCTTATAGATCACGCCTCGCCGCATTGCACGAGCCGCGAGCTTTACAAAGGCATACTGGACGGCAAGTCCGAGGCGGTATTCAACGGCGCGGTCATAGTTCGCAAAGATGCGCAGAAGAGCGACGCTCGCCAGAGCAACAAGAACCTTCTGCTGTCGAAAGACGCTACGATCAACACCAAGCCGCAGCTTGAAATTTTCGCAGACGATGTCAAATGCGCGCACGGGGCGACCATAGGCCAGGTAGACCGCGAGGCGATCTTTTATCTGCGCTCTCGCGGCATCGCAGAAGAGACGGCGCACCTTATGCTCACAGCCGCGTTCGCGCAGGATATTCTAAACCGCATGAAAGCCGAGACCATACGCGCACGCATCGAAGAAGTCCTGTCCGCGCGATTGAGCTTCAAGGAGGTTTTATGAGAGCTATAGGCGACGCTCTTGTCACGCCTTCGAGCGAAAGGCAAGAAAGAAATCTTTATCCGCACGCCGGGTTCGACGTGTGGAAGATAAGAGAGGATTTCCCCATACTGAAGCAGGAAGTGCACGGCCATAGACTGGTCTATCTCGACAACGCGGCCACTGCACAGAAGCCGCAAGCGGTCATAGACGCGCTCGTGCATTATTACACCGCAGACAACTCCAACGTGCATCGCGGCGTGCATAGCCTGAGCGAACGCGCCACGAATGCTTATGAAGAGACCCGCGCGAAAATCAAACGTCATATCAATGCCGCAGAATCGCGAGAGATAGTCTTCGCGCGCGGCACTACCGAATGCATAAACCTGGTCGCAAACAGCTACGGCCGCGCGAACGTTCAGGCCGACGATGAAGTGATAATCTCCGCAATGGAGCATCATTCGAACATCGTTCCCTGGCAGATGCTCTGCGAAGAGCGAGGCGCTCGACTCCGCGTGGTTCCGATCAATGACGATGGAGAGATGATAATCGAAGAGTTCGAGAAGCTGCTAAACTCTCGGACGAAGATCGTCTCGGTGGTTCACGTCTCGAACTCGCTCGGAACGATCAATCCCGTTCGACAGATAATAGAGATGGCCCACGATTGGAACGCCCTGGTCTTTATAGACGGCGCTCAGGCTGCGCCTCACCTGAAGATAGACGTGCGGGAACTCGATTGCGATTTTTACGCCTTCTCAAGCCATAAAATGTTCGGCCCGACAGGCATAGGCATCCTCTACGGCAAGGCCGAATTGCTTGAAGCCATGCCGCCTTATCAGGGGGGCGGCGATATGATACGGTCGGTCACCTTCGAGGAGACCACATACAACACCATTCCTCACAAATTCGAAGCGGGTACGCCCAACATCGCAGCGACTATAGGCTTCGGGGCGGCGGTCGATTATCTGAACGATATAGGATTTGACCCGATAGCCGCTTATGAGCACGAGTTGCTCGCCTACGGTACGGAGGCGCTCTCCGAGGTTCCGGGCGTTCGACTGATTGGAACGGCCAGAGAGAAGGCCGCAGTGCTCGCTTTCGTTATGGAGGACATACACCCTCACGACATAGGCACTATACTCGACCGTCAGGGCATAGCCGTCCGCACAGGCCATCACTGCGCTCAACCCGTGATGGACCGATTCAAGATACCTGCGACGGTGCGCGCATCGCTCGCCTTTTACAACACCACTGAAGAGATAGACGCGCTCATCGCGGGACTTCATAAAGTAAAGGAGGTCTTCGGCTAATGACAGACATAGAGGATCTCTATCAAGAGGTCATACTCGACCACACGAAGAGGCCGCGCAACTTCCGCGAGATGGAGAACGCCAGTTGCAAGGCCGAGGGGTACAACCCGCTCTGCGGCGACAAGGTGACTATCTATTTGAAGATGGAAGATGACCGTGTCACAGACATCAGTTTCAAAGGCGCAGGGTGCGCTATATCTACCGCGTCGGCTTCCATAATGACTGAGAGTTTGAAAGGCAAAACGCGGGCTGAGGTCGAATCGCTTTTCAACACTTTTCATGGACTTGTGACGGGCGAGCCGCGCGCAAGTCAGGAAGCGGCGGACCTCGGGAAGCTTGCCGTCTTTTCCGGCGTCAGCGAATACCCGGTTCGCGTCAAGTGCGCGACCCTCGCCTGGCACACGCTGCTTTCTTCATTGAAAGGCAGTAGAGAAGCGGTATCAACGGAGTGAACTATGGTTTTAGAAGCACAGGTTATCGAAGTTCTGCAAAATTGTTTCGACCCGGAGATTCCGGTCAACATATACGACCTGGGGTTGATATATGAGATCAAAGTCGAGCCTGCGGGCAAGGTCGAAATCAAGATGACCCTTACGGCCCCCAATTGCCCCGTAGCGGGGACGCTGCCCGGCGAGGTGGAGTCCCGCGTGCAGGCCGTCCCCGGCGTGACCGATGTGAATGTGGAACTGGTATGGGATCCGCCCTGGTGTACGGACAGGATGAGCGAAGCGGCCAGGTTGGAACTCGGCCTTATGTGAAGGAGTGATGAGATGAAATTGAGTTCCCAGGATGAATACGGTCTCCGATGCATGTTGCAGATCGCCCGATGCGGGGAAGAAGGAAGCATAACCATTCCCGAAATCAGCCGCGCCGAGGGCATCACGAACGAATACGCAGCGAAGCTTCTGCGGATACTGCGTCAGGGCGACCTCATAAAGAGCACGCGCGGCCAGGCCGGAGGCTACGCGCTCGCTCGCCCGGCCGACCGCATAACTGTGGGCGAAGTGATGGCCGTGCTCGGCGGGCGCTTATTCGAACCCGGTTTCTGTCAGCGCCACTCAGGCAGCGAAGACCTCTGCACACACTCGACCGATTGCTCCATTCGCTCGCTATGGCGGGCCGTACAGGTCGCGCTGGATCAAGTCCTCAGCCAGACGACCCTGAGAGACCTGCTTTGTAACGAAGAAGAGATGACCTCGCTTGTGAACAACCTCGTGCAGGTGGAAGATGCCCGGATGGTGTACGACGTGTGATGCGCTCTTCCAAAAATGGTGAGAAACATGGAAGAACTCGCTCGAATGAAATGTGTGGCCTGTCGCAGGGACGCGCCCCTGGTCACCGACGAAGAGATTGCCGAATTGCATCCGCAGGTTTCCGAATGGGAAATCGTGGAGCGCGACCGTATAAAGCGACTTGAGCGCGTCTTCAAATTCAGCAACTTCGCCGAGGCCCTCGCCTTCACCAACCGCGTAGGCCGTGCGGCGGAAGAAGAAGGCCATCATCCCGCGTTGCTCACCGAGTGGGGCAGGGTGACAGTCAGTTGGTGGACGCACAAGATCAAGGGCCTTCACCGCAACGACTTCATAATGGCCGCAAAGACGAACCGCATATTCGCGCAAGGATGAAGCCGTTTGAAATGTCGTGAGACTTTGAGCGCGATCTGAAAACCCGATTTCGCATAAGCCTGATTCCCTGCCGCCCGCACAGGTGTTGACGATAAGGATTTCTTCGATGCCCCTCTCCCTTACGGTCGGGCTACTGAAGGCGCGGCGCTCGTTCCCTTCGTCGGGCAACTCATCCCGAAATAGAGTTCGTTGGTTCCAAATTTAATGACAACCCGATCATATTGCGCTACGTTATAAAGTATCGTCCGGCTCGCTCCCGGCCGGAAATCCAGGGAAAGCCGGTCTCGAATCTTCCGAAATCGGACTGGCATCAAAAGCGCATTGCTGGCAGACTGATTCGACGGGTAGCTATTATGCATTCATTCATTCGCAGAACCTTATGCTTTCTCGCATTGGCTTTATCAGTGACCCCTGCATTGTTTGCGCAAGAGAGCGCAAACGACCCGACGAAAGCAAAACCGGGTGATCCGCAATCGTCCGGTCTTTCCGACGTTCGAAACCGGCAGAACGGCTCATCCTCATCCGGTTCTCCGGTCCCGGTTTTCAATGTTACACCATCGCCTGTGACCATTCCCCGCGTCGAGCGTCCGCCCAAACTTGAAGACTTTCTCGATATGAAGCCGAGCGGTGAGACAGATGGACGGCTCGTCAAAGTCGAGGGGTTCGTTCAGCGGACTCCCAGAGACGGCGAGCCTGCAACTCAACGCACAGAGGTTTATCTCGGCTACGACGACGAAAACCTTTACATAATATCGGTCGCCTTCGACACGGAGCCTGACAAGATACGCGCACGAATGACCCGCCGCGAGGATGCTTTCGACGATGACTTCGTGGAGGTGACACTCGACACCTTTCGCGACCAGCGGCGCGGTTATGTCTTCTGGTCCAACCCTCTCGGCATACAGGCCGAAGCCCTCTGGAGCGAAGACCAGGGAGGGCCGGATTTTTCTTTCGACACGTTATGGTATTCGCGGGGCCAGCGCACAAGCCAGGGGTATGTGGTCTGGATGTCTATACCGTTCAAGAGTCTGCGCTTCCCGTCGGATGCGGAGCAGAGTTGGGGCATAACGATTTTGCGCAGCATTCCTCGATCTGACGAATGGGCTTACTGGCCGCGCGTATCGAGCCGCATCGAAGGCCGCCTCAATCAGGCCGGCGTGGTCGAGGGGCTTGACAACATCTCTCCGGGGCGCAACATACAGTTGATACCCTACGGAGCGTTTCGCTCTTTCCGCGCGCTCGACGCGCGGGATCCTGCCCGGCCCGGATTCGTCCGCGAGCGCGCCGACCTCGACGCAGGACTCGACGCGAAGTTCGTCCTCAAAGACAAGCTCGTGCTCGACGTAGCCGTAAACCCCGACTTCAGCCAGGTCGAATCCGATGAGCCGCAAACTACGGTCAATCAGCGATTCGAGGTCTTCTTTCCCGAAAAGCGCCCCTTCTTTTTAGAGAATTCGGATTTCTTCCAGACGCCCATCAACCTTGTCTTCACGCGGCGAATAGCCGACCCTCAGCTCGGGGTGCGGCTGACGGGCAAGGTTGGGCCTTACGGAATAGGGGCGATGTTGATAGACGATCAATCGCCGGGCCGCCGCGTGCCCGACGACCACCCGTTTGCAGACAAGCGGGCAGGGTTCGCCGTATTGCGCGTGACGCGCGACATATTCAAACAGTCGACCGTAGGGGTGATCTATACAGACCGCGAGTTCGACACCGGCTACAACCGCGTTG
Source organism: Blastocatellia bacterium (assembly GCA_022615215.1). GTDB lineage: Bacteria > Acidobacteriota > Blastocatellia > UBA7656 > UBA7656 > JAKEHD01. The sequence goes on along the minus strand of JAKEHD010000461.1, from coordinate 4,018 downwards.
GCGGAATCGACGGACGGTTGAAGTTGGACGACCACTGGGTCGCGCGATTTCAAGCGACGGCCAGTTCCACAAGGTTTACGGACGGAAGCAAATTGTCCGGGCCTGCTTATGATTTCCAGGTGAGCCGCAGCGGGCGACAACTCAACTACAATGGCGGCTACACGGAATTCGACCCTGACTTCTTCACGCAGACGGGGTTCGTCCCCCGGACAGACATACGGCGCGTGAACCAGAACCTCAACTATCGCTTTCGACCCGAAGGCAAGTACCTGATTTCATGGGGACCGCGCTTGACTTACAACCGGACATGGGATCACACGGGGACGCGCCTTGATTGGGTTGCGATCAGTAACCTCAGTTGGGAGTTCAGCGGACAGAATTATGCGGGACTGATTTACCTTGCTAACCGCGAGCGATTGCGGCCCGTGGATTTTCCCGTGCTGAAAGAGAACCGCGATTTTGCAAGCACGGTCAAGGGCTTCTTTTTCGGCAGCAGTTATTTTCAGCAGGTCAGCATCGACGGAGAGTACACTCGGTGGGCGGGCATAAACTTCGTTCCGCCTGCCGGAAGGGAACCATTCCTGGGCGACCGCAGCGCAGGCTTCCTCAGTGTAGCCCTGCGCCCTGCCACGTCTCTGAGGATCGATAACACATATCTATTCTCGCGATTGCTCGAACGTCCTACGGGGACCAATATCTTCAACAACCACATAATCCGTTCGAAATGGAACTGGCAGTATAACCGGGAGCTTTCGTTGCGCGTCATCCTCGAATACAACACCGTGCTCACGAATCCGGATCTCACCGCGATCGAGACGACCAAGAACTTCAATGCCGATTTTCTGATCGCCTATCAGGTGAATGCGTGGACCTCGCTGTTTGTAGGCTATAACAGCAACCTGCAAAACCTCGACCTCGTCGAGACGGCTACAGGCACAGAGATCACGCGCCCTCGCAATCGTTTGATAAACGACGGCAAGCAGTTCTTCGTCAAGTTCTCTTATCTTTTCCGCTTCTGATACGCTCGCCCGTCGCTTCCGATGGGCGCGACCCTGTGGCTTCGACCGGGAGGAGTTGCGCCAAAATCAAAAGCCTAGCTGAATATATCCTTCACCTTATCGATGATTCCGCGATCGTCGGTCTGGCCGTCCTGGGTCTCAAGGGCGGCCAGCGATTCGAGCAACTGGCGCTGCTCGCGCGAGAGATTCGTAGGTGTAATGATTTTCATGGCGACGAACAGGTCTCCGCGCCCTCGCCCGCCGAGCACGGGCATGCCTCTGCCCTTGAGCCGGAATATCTGACCGGTCTGTGTTCCTTCGGGGACGCGAAGCGTCTCTTCTCCGTCGAGGGTCGGAACGGTTATTTGAGCGCCGAGCGCGGCCTGTGTGAATGAGACGGGCGCTTCGCAGTAAAGGTGGGCATCATCGCGTTTGAATGTTTCGTGCCCTTTGACGTGAATGAATATGTAGAGGTCGCCGGGGCGCGCTCCCATCTCGCCCGCTTCCCCTTCGCCCGCAACCCGCAGGCGAGAGCCTGTGTCTACGCCTGCGGGTATCTTGATTTCGAGCGTCTTTTCGCGCTCGACCCGGCCTTCGCCGCGACAGGCGCTACAGGCGTTGCGTATGATGCGACCCGCTCCCCGGCAGGCCGAGCAGGGACGGCTCACTGAGAAGAATCCCTGTTGATAGCGGACCTGCCCTGCGCCTCCGCAGGTCGGGCATCGGACGGGCGAACTCCCTTCGGCCGCGCCCGTTCCTTCACAAGAGTCGCAGGTCTCAAGGCGAGGAATGCGAATCTTCGTCTTCAGCCCGGAGGCCGCTTCTTCGAGCGTGATTTCAATATCGTATCTGAGGTCTGCGCCCCGGCGTGGACCGGCTCGTCGTCCGGTTCGTCCGCCGAATATATCGCCGAATCCGAACATATCGAGTATGTCTTCGAATCCGGCAAACCCCTGCCCGAAACCTGCGCCGGCTCCTGCGCTCGCGCTCACTCCCGCGTGTCCGAAACGGTCGTAACGCTCTCTAAGCTCAGGCGATGACAATACCTGGTATGCCTCGGCGATCTCTTTGAATCGCTCCTCGGCCTCCTGGTCACCGGGGTTTTTGTCCGGGTGATACTTGATGGCAAGACGGCGATATGCCTGTTTCAGTTCCTGTTCGCTCGCGCCCTTCTGGACGCCCAGCACTTCGTAATAGTCTCGTTTGCTACTCAAGTTTTCAGTCGCCTCAAAAGGTATTTACTATCCGGCTCATCAGCCTGCGACGGAAGGCAGATAAAGATTTCTCTTCCGTCGCCTGGAAACCGAAAACCGATTATAGCAAACTCTTCTAGGATTCCGATAACGGAGTTACCGTATCTTCTTCGACCGCCGACCCGGAATCAGAAGCAAGCCCCGTAGGCCGGAACATGGCTTCGGTGATCAATCGCGCGGCCGTTTCCAACTGTTGGAGCGAGTAGCGCACCTCCGGGGAATCATCCGAGAGCAGAGCCGAACGCCCGCGCTCAAGTCCCGCGCGCACTATCTCCTGATCTCCGGCCGAGAGCATCCAGCCGAATTCGGCGAACGAGCGCACGGTGTTCTGCAACAAGCCTTCGAGGCGGTTGCGCGCGATTATTATCTCTTTCATCCTGCGGTCGTTTTCAGCGTTCCGGCCTGCCTCTTCTATGAGGTCGTAAATCTCGGAAGCCGACAGCCCCGATGAAGGAGTGATCCTCATCGCCTGTTCGAGTTGCGTCATCTTATCGCACGCGGAGACCGATACTATCCCGTCGGCGTCGATCTCGAACGTCACCTCGACTTGCGGCAGCCCGCGCGGAGCGGGCGGAATGCCTACGAGTTCGAACTTGGCGAGACTGCGGTTGCCCGATGCGATCTCGCGCTCTCCCTGAAGAACGTGGACTTCGACGACCTGCTGGTTGTCGGCGACCGTAGTGAAGATCAGGCTCTTCTTGGTCGGTATGGTCGAATTGCGGTCGAGCACCTTCGTGAACAATCCGCCGCGCGTCTCTATGCCGAGCGACAGAGGGATCACGTCGAGCAGTATGAGATCCTTGACATCGCCGCTGAGCACCCCTGCCTGTATGGCCGCGCCTATCGCCACGACTTCATCCGGGTTGATCTCTATCGAAGGCTCGCGATTGAATATCTCGCGGACGCGGTTGAGTATTATAGGCGAGCGCGTCTGGCCGCCGACGAGCAGAACCTTCGTAATGTCACCGGCAGAAAGCCGTGCGTCTGCGAGCGCCGTCTGGCACGGTGCGATGGTGCGTTCCACAAGGTCTGCGACCATCTCCTCGAACTTCTCGCGGGTGAGCGTTTTATTGAAGTGTTTCGGCCCCGTAGAATCTGCGGCTATGAAGGGCAGGTTCAATTGAGATTCGGTCGCCGTCGATAGTTCGCATTTGGCGCGCTCGGCGGCCTCCTTGAGGCGCTGGAGCGCGAGCCGGTCCGAGCGCAGGTCTATACCGGTCTCTTCCTGGAAGGTTTCGATCATCCAGTCGACTATGCGCTGGTCGAAATCTTCGCCGCCCAGAAACGAATCGCCGCAGGTCGAGAGAACCTCGAAGACTCCATCGCTCATCTCCATGATGGAAATATCGAACGTGCCGCCGCCGAGGTCGTAGACGGCCACCTTCTCGCTTTCCTGTTTGCCCAGCCCGTAGGCGAGCGCAGCGGCCGTAGGCTCGTTGATTATGCGCTGGACCGTGAGACCGGCTATCTTGCCCGCGTCTTTGGTCGCCTGTCGCTGAATGTCGTCGAAGTAGGCAGGCACGGTGATGATGGCCTCGTTGACCTCATCGCCGAGGAATTCTTCGGCCGCCATCTTGAGTCTCTGAAGAAGGATCGCCGAGATTTCGGGTGGAGAGTAGTCTCGTCCGCGCGCCCGGACCCGGCAATCTCCGTTGCTCGCCTCGGTCATTTCGTAAGAGCAGACAGCACGCGAGCGCTGGACTTCGGGCGAATTGTACTTCCTGCCCATCAAACGCTTGACCACGTGGACCGTGTTGGCCGAGTTGG
>JAKEHD010000460.1 GCA_022615215.1 Blastocatellia bacterium | reverse complement strand
CCGCCTTCATCCTTTCCGAATCGCTCCCCTGCCCCCTTGCTCCCCTGCACCCCTGCACCCCTGCACCCCTGCTCCCTTTCACTCCGCGTGCGCGCGACGGATTCGAGCGCGCGGGTGGTCGTCGTGCCTACGGCGATGATGCGGCGCTGCTCGGCGAGGGCGCGGTTGATAGTCTGAGCCGCTTCTTCGGTGATAGTGTAGGACTCAGGCTCGACCCGGTGGTCTTCCACTCGCTCGACCCGGACGGGTTGGAATGTGCCGTAGCCGACGTGCAGGGTGATCTCTGCGATTTCAACTCCGCTCGCGCGCAGGCGATCCAACAACTCCTCTGTGAAATGCAATCCGGCGGTCGGGGCCGCCACCGCGCCGCGCTCGCGCGCAAAGACGGTTTGATAACGTTCGGCATCGAGACGGTCTTCCTCATCGCGTTTGATGTAGGGCGGAAGCGGCGTGCGTCCTATGCGGTCTACTATCAGGTCAAAATCGCCATCGGTTTTGAAGCGAACTATACGGCGACCCGCCTCGCGCCATTCTATAACTTCGGCCTCAAGCTTCCCTCTCGCGAACTCGACTCGCGCGCCCGGAAGCAGCGCCTTTCCGGGGCGCACGAGCGCCTCCCACAGGAGCGGCTCGATACGACTTATCAGAAATACTTCGACCCGGCCTCCGAGAATGGTTTCGCCGCTTGCGACAGTTCTCAACCTTCGCCCTATGAGCCGCGCAGGAAAGACCCGTGTGTTATTGAGCACAAGCACATCGCCTTCTCGCATAAAATCGGGCAATCGCTCGAATGTCGAATCGCTGAAAGACCCTCGCGCGCGGTCTACGACGAGCAGCCGCGAGAGGTCGCGCCTCGCGCCCGGCTCCTGTGCGATCAATCGCTCAGGCAGGTCATAATCGAAATCGGAAACAAACATAAGAAAGATAAGGATGAAGGATGAATCGAAATCTTCACAATCGCTTTCATCCTTCATCCCTCATCCTTCATCCTTTCTGAAAGCCTTCTGCCTCGACGCTTTCGGCGACCGGCAGTTCGTCCGTCAGCGGGCCGGTCTTTTTGTGTGAATCTTTGAAGAGGTGGTCGCGGTGCAACAGGGCTGTGAACTGCGCGCCGAACAACATAATAACGCTGGACAAGTATATCCAGGTCAAGAGCGCGACGCCCGCGCCTATCGAGCCGTAAAGCACGTCGTAATGGAAATAGGGGAGCAGGTAGGCGAAACCGAATTTCGCCCCCTCCCAAAACACCCCTGCGAGCACCGCGCCGGGCAAGGCTTCAAAGAGCGTCACATCGGTGTTCGGCAGCAACTTGTAGAGCAATGTGAAGAGTATTATGGTCACGGCGACGCTTGCCAGAATAAATATAATCTGCCAGGCATAGCCGGAGATGGCCGCGCCGAAAGGACCGAGATTCAAAGGGATTTCCTCAGCCGCCGCCCTCAGGCCCGAAACGAACGCCGTAAAGAGCGCCGAAACGCCGAGCAGAACCCACACGAGGCTCATCACCGCGAAGTTCATCGCCCGCCCGTGCAAGAACGATCTCGGATAGGTGCCCCATATCCGATTGAGCGCCTTCTCGATAACTGTGAACATCCACGATGCGGCCCATAACATCACGAACAAACAACTGATGATGACTTCGGTGGAGATGCCGGAGATCGAGGCGAGGTTTTTTCTGACGAATGTCTGAGCGCCCGGTAAAAATGCAAGCACCTGTCCGATGATATACTTCTCGACCAGTTGGGGACCGAGCACCTTGTTGCCTATCGTCAGCAGCAACAGCAAGGTCGGAAAGAGCACGAGCATCGAGAAATAGGAGACCGCCGCCGCCGATGTGGTCAGGTCGTTTTCCATGAACGACATAAGGCTGCGCGTCAGTATCTTTCGTTTGTGCGCCTTCGTAGCCATAGATTATTACGATCAATCCTTCAAGCCTGTCGTCCCCTCGTTCTGATTCTAAGTGCTTATCGGCTCAAATTAAAGTCTTCATTGTTTGAAGAGAAAACAGAATCCAACTCGCCTACACCCACAGAGCATCCGTAACCGCACTTCATCGCATGCCGCATGCCGCACATCATCAACCGCGACGTTGTGATAAAATTCCGCCGCCTGTCGGTCAGTGGTCAGCAAGAATGATGAACGCGGAATTATGAACGACGAAGGATGAATTTATGGCAAGTTATGATATAGCCGTAATCGGCGCGGGAATAATGGGAACGACGGCCGCTTGTGATGCGGCGCGTAGGGGGGCGCGGGTCGCCCTTATAGATCACTCGATGCCCAACCCTCGCGCGTCCTCTATAGATCACTCGAAGGTGTTTCGATTCGCTTATCCGGACCCGCTCTATGCGCGGATGGCTGCCGCCGCTCTCCCGCTATGGCGCGCTCTCGAAGATGAAAGCCGGGAGCGGCTGCTCACTCAAACCGGCATACTTCTGATAGGCGAAAGCCGCGAGTTATACGAGACCAAAACCTTTGAAACACTCCGCTCGCTCTCTCTTCCGGTCGAGATGCTCGATAGCCGCCAGACGTGTGAGAGGTTCCCGCAATTCAACGCCGAGCGATTCCCTTACGCGGTCTACGATCCGAGCGGCGCTATCCTGCATGCCGAACGAGCGGTACGCGCCTCGCTCTCTCTGGCTCGCCGCCTCGGCGTGCGAATGATCGAAGGCGAGCGCGTGTCGGCAATCAAAAGGAAGAGAGAGACGGGTGCGCAAGCGGCGGCCCTCGTTATGGAATCAGGAAGCGAAATAGCTTGCGAGCGCGTGCTCGTCGCTTCGGGAGCGTGGGCGCGCTCGATTGCTCCATTCCTTGAAAAAATTCTCACACCGACGCGGCAGGAAGTGATTTACTTTGAAGCGCCGCGCGCCGGGTTCGATGCCGGGCAGTTCCCTGTATTCACTGCGCTGGAGACGGGCTTCTACGGCTTTCCGATTCATCACGCGGGCGCGATGAAGATAGCCAATCATAACAAAGGCGAGCAGGCAGACCCGCTCGCCTTTGACGACCGTGTTAGTGACGAGTCAATCGCCGAGTGCCGCACGTTCTTTTCCGAGTTCATACCCGCGCTCAAGGAGCGGGCGGTTCGGGAAACGCGCGTCTGCCTCTACAACAACACTCCCGACGACGATTTTATAATCGACCGCCATCCCGAATTTGAAAACGCTTTGATAGTGACAGGCTTTTCGGGGCACGGCTTCAAGTTCGCTCCCCTCATCGGACTGATCGCCGCAGAGCTTCTGCTCTCAGGCCGAACCTCTTACGACATAGACCGCTTCAGCCTCGCACGGTTCTTATGAGAAGCAGGGGAGCAGGAGCGTTTTGAAGGATGAGGGATGAAGGATGAAGGATGAATCGACATCTTCACTCCGGTTTTCATCCTTCATCCTTCCGCCTTCATCCTTTCCGAATCCCTCTGAATAATACACTGCTTCTTG
>JAKEHD010000459.1 GCA_022615215.1 Blastocatellia bacterium | reverse complement strand
TCTGGCGCATCCAAAGCGCCGCCACAGTCGGCGCACTCCAAATATGCGTTCTTCTCTGGAGGAACTTTCATTTTGCTCCGCGCGCAGTATATCAGCTATCAGACTGAAGACTGATGGCTGACGGCTGACGGCTGACGGCTGACGGCTGCCTTACCTGTACTCCAACTTCACTTCGAAAAGGATTCCCGGATCGCCTAGATAGAATCGCCCGTTGGGGCTTATGCGCCGCACCTCTCCGGGTTTCAGTTGATCGCCCCTTCCGCCTGAAACTACGAACGTGCCGTTGGTCGAGCCTAAATCTTCGAGCGCGAACGCACGACTCGCGGGGTCGTACCTGAGCGCGCAATGGCGTTTGGATACGTCTTCGAGCGAAGACGGAAAGACAAGCTGACAGGCTCGCGGGTCGCGCCCTATCACAAGAGACGCGCCTCCAAGCTCGACGGTCTTTCCTGCGAACTCTCCTTGAAGGCCCATAAGCACCGCTGCTTCTCTACGGCCAGGTTGGGGCATGGGAGCAGGACCGGGCGCAGGCGCGAATGCGGGCGCAAGTTGCATCTCGAACATGTTTTCAGGGCCGCCGAGGTAGAAACGGTCTCCAGGGTTCAGCCGTCGCACCTGGCCCGGCAAAAGTCGCTCGCTCTTTCCACCTGAAACTATGAACGTGCCGTTGGTCGAGCCTGAGTCTTCAATAGTGAAGGTGCGGCTCGAAGGGTCGTATCGGAGCACGCAATGGCGTTTGGATATGTCTTCGAGCGATGGCGGAAATACAATCTGGCACGCCGCAGGGTCGCGCCCTATAACGAGCGGCCTATCGGAAGGCTCTATTATCTTTCCTGCATACTCTCCCTGAATGCCTCTGATGACAGGCATCCCGCCCTGCAAGGGAGCAGGCATCGGAGCAGGAGACAGATGGCCTGTGTAACGGCGAGTATAGTTTTTGACCGCGCGGCGTCCGCGCCCGGTCGAAGCGATTATGACCGCAGCAAGGGCGAGCATTATCGCAAAGCCGAGCGTCGCAATCGTAAGCCAGCTCATCCCCTGTGCCTGCGGCGAGCAGGAGGAGCGGGCCACTTCGTAGTCTATGCCCTGGCGGTCGAGCTGGGTTATCAATTCATCGACCTGTATGGAGTAGCGTATCGATTCGCCCACGCTCACGTTCCCGATTCGCTGGCCTATGTCGAAAGAGTTGATCCCAATCACTTCGCCGCAGTCGGTCACGAGCGGGCCGCCGCTGTTGCCGCCCGAGAACGGGGCCGTCGTCTGATATACCTGTACGCCACTGGAACTGACGAAGTCCTTGCTCGCGACTATGCCGTTGAGCGTCTTCAATGTGAGAAAAGCCGTGACGCCGACCTTATCACTTTTGCCGGGATAGCCGAGTGCGTAAACCGTCTGGCCTTCGCTTATCAGGTTTGACGTGCTCAGGCGCAAAGGCGAGAGGCCGACCGAAGAGCTCGAACTGAGTATAGCGAGGTCGAGTTTCTGGTCGGACCATTTCACCGTCGCATCGGGCAGCTTGTCGAGCAGATATACCAGTATCTCGCCTATAAGCTTATCATCGACCAGCCTGGCCTCGGCGTCGACGCGGCTCCCGAATTTCTGTTCTATCTCCGGCTTCAACTGTTCGGCCAGATCGTCAGTCAACACTTTGATCGCGCTCTTTCCAGATAAGGCGTTAGCGATGACGTGATGGTTCGTGATTATATTGCCCGAATCGTTGATGACGAACCCTGTGCCTGTGCTGACCGAACCATTATCACCTATGGAGATTATGCGAACCACGCCTTTGCGCACGTCCTGAATCTCAAGGGCGGCGGCCCATCGAGGCATAATCGCGACCGCAAGAAGCGCGGCTATAAACGATATTCTAAAGAATCTCATAAACGACCTCCTTGTTCTGAAGCTCTCATCCTATAACGCGAAAGTCCGACGGGAATCGGCTCACCGAGCTGAGAATTATTTTGCAGAGGACCGGCTCCGCCAGACTCTTTTTGCTGATCGGATTTTGGAGGCTGAGGGCCTTCGCGCCGCTTTCTCTCTTTCTTAGGCTTCCGGCCAGGCCTGGCATTCGCGTCCGGTTCATTCGGTTTGCCTTCCTTGTTTGCATTGCCGTCACCGGCAGCCGGCTGGTCGGAACCCTCTCCCTCACGGTCGGGGTACTGATTTGAATTTTGATTGGTGTTATGCTGCTGGTTCCGGTCTTCAGCAGGCACAGGCCGCAACCACCACCAGAGGCCCGCGCCCGATAGCAACAGGATGATAATCACCGCAAGATAGAGTAATACCCTTCGCGCGATCAGTCCGCTTCTTTTTTTCGGGACTGGAACTGTGGCCGGAGCCGTGACGGTCTCCGGTTCGCACCATAAGGCCATTACGGTCACATTGTCCTGGTGAGGGATTCGATTTGCGAGCGCGCGCTCGACCATATCTTCACAAGCCTTTTGCGGGTCGCCACAGTTCGTGGAGGCGATTTCCGTTTCCGAAAGGCTTCTATACAAACCGTCGCTGCACATTATCACCCTGTCGCCCGGCTGCAAGGGAAAGGGCCTGATGTTGCGATCTATCTCGCTCAACTCTTCAAGCCCCAGATAGCTCGTCAGGCTCTCGCGCTCAGGGTGATTGAGGGCTTCGGCCCGCTCCAGGTCGCCCCTTGCGACTTCAGCGTCAAGCTGGTTCGCGTAGATGTGATCTGTGGTGAGCGAGGTCAAACGGCCTTCGCGCAGGAGGTATATGCGACTGTCTCCGGCCGAAATCCAGTAGAGCGAATCATCTACGGCAACGGCTGCGGCAAGCGTCGTGCCCATATCGTTTTGCGAGTTTGCACTTGCAGCAAATGACAACACTGCGCGGTTGGCTGCGTAAAGGGAGCGCACAAGCGCATCGGGCACGGATTCCTCTGGCAGCTTGGTTCTATATGAATCGAGGAACGCACGCACCGCCGTAAGGCTCCCCTGGCCGCCATTCTGTAGGCCTCCCATGCCGTCGGCCAGCACGCCTAGAAATCCGCCGTGCGCGAGAAAAGCTTCGTCTCCGGGGTCAGAGAACCCGAAAGCGTCTTGCTGTTCTTCGCGCGCTCCTACGTCTTGCGCATTGCCCGGAACGTATCTCATCGCCCCTCCTTTCGGAAAGGATGAAGGATGAAGGATGAGGGATGAAGAGACCTTCACTCCGCCTTTCATCCTTCATCCTT
>JAKEHD010000458.1 GCA_022615215.1 Blastocatellia bacterium | reverse complement strand
TTCAGCTATCAGCTATCAGCTCTTTAACCACCGTATTACACAGATTTCACAAAAGATTTCTGTCTGTGTCATCAGTGTAATCTGTGGTTGATCTTCGTCCCTCTCTCTATCTGCACTGACGGCTGACGGCTGATGGCTGATGGCTGATAGCTGAAGACGAACGAACTTTGTGCTAGACCGAGCATTGGACTTGTGATATATACGGTACGCCCACATAGAGGTGATTAGGAGACCTGAATATGTCCGCGCCCTCAAGAGCACATAATACCGAACCCACGAGTCGCCGTGGCTTTTATATTCCAAAAATCAATTTGAGAATCATTCTATCTTTATCAGTAACAATTGCGCTGGTTCTGCTCCTGGTCTATATCTTACGCGGCTCGCCGACAGAGCGAGGTGTAAACGCTTTGGTCGAGGCCACAAGCGAGCGGCGCACTATCGAGCCGAGGCTTTCGGGAGGGTTTCAAGCAGGTAAATACATCCCCGGCCAGGACGGCTTGAATGAGATCGATACTGATCGGTTGGATGAAGCGCGTGGCCTCATATTGAAAGCGGCCTCTGATGGCAAAGACCTCGAAGCGCAATTCGCGCTTGGCAAGCTTCGCTTGATCGAAGGGAGAACACAGGAAGCTATAAACCCGCTTCGCGCTGCCCTTGCCGGTATGCCCGACAGCGCGGAGGCGAGAAACGATCTGGGTGTGGGACTACTCCTGCTTGGCGAAGGGGAAGAGGCTCTCGGCCATTTCGATGAAGCATTGAAACTCGACGCGGAGATGGCAGAAGCCTCGTTCAATCGCGGTCTCTGTTGCAAACATCTTTTACTGATAGGAGCGGCCCGCGCCGAGTTCGGCCGCACAGAGCAGATAGAACGCGATCAGGAATGGCTCAGTGAGGTGAAGCGGCAGCTTGAGGCAGTCGCCCAGCCGCAGGTTCCTCAGGGGCTACTGAAGAAAATCTTTGCCGCCTTTGATGCTGCTTTAGAGAAGGACGACATAAAAGAGGCTGAAAAGATAGTCGAAAAAACTCCGGATTATTTTACCGGATATGCACTTTATGAATTATCTGCCAGATATTTGAACAAAGCTGCGAACGGCGATAAAAAGGATGGCGAACGCGCTATGGCCGGCATCGATATCATCAGTCGGTGGTTCGTTGAGTCAAAAGGCGATGCCTTTATCAGCGATCTTGCTAAATACCTGCGTAAATTGTCGGATCGTGACTATATTGCCGAACTCGAATTGATTAAAAGATATCAGGCGGCCGAGAAGCTGTATTTTACCCTGAAATATCGTGATGCGCTGACGGAATCCGAAGAATTGAGGAAAAAGTTTGCGGCTCGCGGAAACGCTGTGTTTCGACATCTTTCGACTTACTTGATTGGTAATTGTTATCAGGGCCTTTACGATTTTCTAACCTCCATAGAGATTTACAGAAAAGACCTAGCGATTATTGAAAAATATCAATGGCCCTTACGCCAGGCGCGTGATTACAGTTCGCTCGCCAATTCTCATGCGCGTATAGGTCAGTACTCCGTAGCGGTCACCTATTGCAAAGACGTGCTAGGACAAAGCAAGGGCCTCTATACATTCGAAGCCGCCACGTTACAGTTTTTGGGCGACGCTTATTGGCGGTTGGGAGACCTGGACAAGGCGATCACACACTTCCTTGAATCGACCGGGCTATACCTCTCGAATCACCCGATACTGGGGAATTTAGCAAATCCTTATCTTACGATAGCCGATAGCCACCGGCTTCGCGGCAACCATTCACTCGCCCTTCTCTATGCCAGCGAATTGCTCAATTATCCGCCGGGTATGACACGGGACAATAGGTACTTAGCGCAATCTGCATCTTTCACAGCTGTAGAGCTTACTCATCTCGATCGAATCTCTGAAGCAAAAGAGTACATGGATCGCGCATTCGGCTATCTGGACAAAACCCCATCCCAAGAGCGGCCCTATACCGAATCGCTCGTCCTGATGCGAGCAGGCGAGGTGGCAAGGGCGCGCGGCGATATGGCTCAGACGATTTCCTACTACTCTGAGGCAGAGCTTGCAGCGGAAAAACAGCAGGATAAAAGTATTCTCCTGCTGAGGATGCTGCACGGTCGCGCTGAAACTTATACCGCCGACGGAAAACTCGGTGAAGCCCGCCGAGACCTCGAATACGCCGTCGATCTGGTCGAAAAGTATCGCCGAGAAATAGCCGAGCGCGGGGACCGAAGCCGCTTCCTGGATGCAAGCCACAGCATATACGACAAATTGATATATCTAAACCTTGTAGAGCCGAATCGTGAATCGGATGCGTTCGACGTTTTAGAGCAGTCGCGCGCGCGCACGCTGCTCGATGAATTTTCACGCGATGATGGCTCGGAGACCGGTCCTCAACCGCAGGACACTGAGAAAAACTTGCCTCTGAATGGTGAGGTGAAGCCTCTCAATCTCGCTCAAGTGAAGGGTCAGTTGCCGGAGAACCTTAGACTTCTGTTATACTCGGTGACAAACGGGGGAACTTATATATTTCTGGTCACATCCTCCGGGCTTGAGGTGAAGAAGACCACTGTCACGGCCGAGGATATAGACCGACTCGTGGTTGATTACACGTCTGATCTAACAGACGAAGCAGGCCTCGACGACCGATCCTCGATTGAAAGTTTAAAGAGAAAGGCCCATGAGCTTTATAAACTCTTGATCGAGCCGGTCGAGTCACAGATCGGCGATGGAAAACTTCTATGCATAGTGCCGGACAAGGCGCTGCACTTTTTACCTTTTTGCGCGCTCGTTGATGGAGCGGGACAGTATTTCATAAAATCACATCGCCTGATATACGCCCCTTCGGCTTCGGTGCTCATACGCTGCATAGAAGAGAGTCGCGCCAAAGCTATGAGGGAGAATGAGAAACTATTCGCCGTCGGCAATCCCAGGTTCTCGCGTGAAGAATTCGCCAATTTGGAAGACCTTCAAGATGCCGAGCGCGAAGTCAGGGAATCGGCGGTCTTCTACTCGAACAGTCTATCTCTGGTCGGAGCGAATGCGACGAAACGGAGAGTCATGGAGGGCCTGAAGGATTGCGACGTGGCACATCTGGCTTTGCACTGCCTGGTCGAAGGAGATTCCTCTCTGCTTTCGGCGCTCGTGCTCGCCGGTTCCAATCAAAGATCGGACGCCGCAAAGTCCGATGGCTCTGAGGGCAAACCCGCAAGCCAGGGCAGCGCAAACGACAAGGATTTCTCGCAACGAGGGAAAGCCGTGAGCAACTATTCAAGGGCTTTCGCCATAACCCGGTCTTATACGGGCACCGGCAGTCCGTTGATTCTTCCCCAGAGTGATGATCTGTTATATCTCAACGACGTATACGGCATGCGCCTGCCGAGAATGCGCCTTGTAGTATTATCCGCCTGCCAGAGCGGACTGGGGCAATACTACAGAGGCGAAGGGGTCGTAAGCCTGGTTCGTCCGTTCCTGGCCTCGAGAGTGCCGGCCGTCGTGGCGAGCCTCTGGTCTGTCGATTCGCGCGCAACGGCCGATTTGATGATAGGGTTCCACCGGGAGCGAACCTCCAACAGGTTGGGGGCCGGCGATGCATTGCGGGCTGCACAGATAAAGATGGCTGAGAGCGGTCCTTACCAACACCCCTATTTCTGGGCACCCTTCATCGCAGTAGGCAGCAACGACTGAGATGCTCTTCTTGTAGAATTTCAGTAGCGCGACCGTAAGGGAGCGCTCCCTTACGGTCGCGCTACTGAAAAGGTGACTCTGAGCAAATAAGCCTTTGGCTTTGATGTTATTCCCTTAGAACTATTTTTTTAAACAGGGCCCGTTTTACGTCATGTATTAGTGTAGATATGCATGACAGCAGTAGTTGGGACGCTCGCGCGGCCGAAGAAAGAAATCTTTATGGGAGAGACAGAACCTCTCTTTGCGAAGAAAGAAATCTTTATGTGTAAAAATTCGGCCTTATATGAGGATTCTCCGGCGTTCGACTTTCGGCGGGCGGGGTGAAAGCCGGTAACCAAAGGTTGATAACGATTTCAAAGGAGGAAATATGCCTATAGATGCAACGATCATTCTCGACAGCGGGTGTTTCCTGCCCGTAGAAGTAGTTTATGGAGCTTACTATCCTGAGGTCGGATACTATAAATGTGAAGACTTGCTATCCGACATCAGGGTATACGTCGACGGAGTGGAAAAAGAGTCTTCCAAGCCGAACAAGCTTGGCTCAGGCAACTGTAAAATAGATGTGCGCCACAGGAACGCTGACGGCAGTTTCAAAAAGAAGGGGGCTGAGGTATCTCCTACCTTTCATGACCGCCTGGTCCATCTGAAAAGGGATCTTTATGGTGATGTCAAAGATGTTAGTGTCGATGTGACCAAATATGACTTCATCATTCGGTTTGAATCCGGCTACTTTCGCGACTCAATGGTCAAGAACCGCTGCTTCAAAGAACACAAAAAACAGTCCGATGGCTCATATCAGCATACAAAGGACTGCGAAAAGAAGACCATAAGGCCGGTTGCTCACAATATCGCAGTGCATTTCAGGCTGGAGGACGGCGAGGCGTTGGAGTTGGTCAAGGGTGAGCAAACACTTTTGTCTAGCCGGGGCTTCGATATTAAAAGCTCTCTGGTGATCGAAGTGATAGCCGATAACTCGACCGCAGAGAAATTTTATAGACATTACTTGCAAGAGAGAGACAGCTACTGGTTGCCTAATCAAGGCGACCCTCCGCCGCTTTGCCCGGTCGACCCCTGCCCGCCCTTCGGCGGTTGAGTAAAAAACAAGCGGCCTCTGTCTGAAAGAGTCAGGTCTGGCAACATAGAAGCGACTACGCTTCGCTTTTTATGATAGAGTAATACCCTTCGTGCAACGGACGAACAAAGCGGCCGGCCTGACTATTTTCCGCGCGCGCAACTCGGAATCGTTATAAAGCTTTAACTATAGCGGGAGTGATATCGGTCAGCGCACGCACGCGCGGGGCGATACGGGTGCGCCCGCGTCCGAAGACGAGCGTGGCGACCGGGTTCAACGTATGACTGCGCGTAGAGAGGTCTTCGATGTTTCCATGATCGCTTGTGACTATTATGGTCTGGCGCGAGAGGTCGCTTGCGTCGAGTACCGCCCGGACGAAGCGCGTGAGCAGTAGTATGTGCTCGCGCGCAGAAGGGCGGTCCTGCCTGTGACCCAGTATGTCTGTGATGAAGTGCTCGTATAGCGTGAAGTCGTAATCCTCAGCCAGGCGGGCGAGCCGCTCGCCCGCCTGTTCGGGCGTGCAGCTTCGCACCATGTGGCCTTGACCTATCAAAAAGTAATTGGTGAAGTCGTGGAAGACGGCCCTCCCTCGCGCAAGATCGGAAAGCCCGCGCAATCGCACTCCTGCGGATTCGGCCGCCACCGTCGTAGCCGACACGAAGCGGGGCCGCTTTTCGAAATACCTGGGCGTGTAGGCGTTTGCGAATGCCACCCGGCGTCCCGCCGATATGAGCTTCTTATAAATCGAATGGCGTTCGAGCGCCTCTTTGAGCCGGGGCGAAGGGTAGCCGTGCAGATGGCGTTCTATAAGTGCCGGAGCGTTGACGCCTGTAAGAATGGCCGTCTGCCCGGTCGCGCTCTGCGGCAACCCTTCGACACCGAGCCGCACGTCGGTTGTGGCCGCAAGTCCCTCGAATGGCAGGCGGGCTTCCTCCCCCTGAAACAGGCCGAAGAGATCCGATTCGATTCCATCGAGAGGGTTATGCTCGCCCCGCGTGCCTATGCCGAGACCATCGATGAAGATCAATAGAACCGAATCGAGACGCGGGGACGCGGAGACGCGGGGACGCGGGGAACTAAAGATAGTTCCTGTCTCCTCCGGTCTCCGTGTCTCCGTGTCCCTGTGTCCCCGCGTCATTCTTCTTCGGTCGGGCGGATGCGGCCCTCTTCCTGGGCCTGCTGGATGATCTTTTGCGTGATCTGTGCGGGCACTTCGTCGTAGTGGTCCAGTTCCATGGTGTATGAGCCGCGAGCGCCTGTTATAGAGTTCAGCGTCGATTGATAGGAGAGCATCTCCGACAGCGGAACCTGCGCCTTCACTATGCCTTGATTCCCTTTCGTATCCATGCCCTGCACACGGCCGCGGCGCGAGTTGATGTCGCCGAGGATGTCGCCCGAATTCTCCTGGGGCGCGGTTATCTCGACGTTCATTATCGGCTCGAGCAGCACGGGCTTGACCTTCTCTATAGCCGCCCGGAACGCCTTGCGGCCGGCGAGTTGGAACGAGAGGTCGTCCGAGTCGACCGAGTGATATTTGCCGTCTATCAACTCCACCTTGAAATCGATCATGGGATAACCGGCTATGGCTCCGCGCGCGGCAGCGTCCCGGACGCCCTTCTCGACGGCGGGCCGCCACTGCTGAGGGATCGCGCCTCCGAATATCTTGTCGACGAATTCGAACCCGCCGCCGCGCGGAAGTCCCTCGAAGACGCAGGTCGCTTCTCCGAACTGTCCGCGGCCGCCCGTCTGTTTCTTGTGACGCCCGACGACTTCGGCCCGCCCTCTGAAGGTTTCAAGATATGCGACCTTCGGCGGGTGGAGTTCCACTTCGACGCCGTATCGCTTCTTCAATTTGTTCACGGCGACCTCTATGTGATTCTGGCCCGTGCCCGCCAGCAGGAACTCTTTGGTTTGAGGGTCGCGGTCGAACCTGAGCGCAAGGTCTTCTTCGAGCATCTTCTGTATGGCCTGCGAGAGCTTGTCTTCGTCGTTGCGCGACTTTGGCTCTATGGCGAAAGCGATGGCGGGCGTGGGGAATTCTACTGGAGAGTAAACGATGGGCGCGGATTTGTCTGCGAACGTGTCGCCGGTAGTGGTCTCTTTGAGTTTGGTCACGGCCACTATGTCGCCCGCGTGCGCCTCGGCGATCTTTTCGAGCGATTTGCCCTGGATCACGTGCAGAGGGCCGAGCCGCTCCTGAGTGTTCTTGGTGACGTTGAAGACCGATGAGTCGGACTTCAACGTGCCCGAATAAATCTTGAACATGGTGATGCGCCCGGCGAAGGGGTCGGCGACGGTCTTGAATACGAAGGCCGAAAAAGGGGCGATGTCTTTTATCTCGCGCTCTAGACCCGCTTCGCTTTCGGGAGCGGGGTGGCCCTTGGCCGCGCCCAATTCATCGGGCGCGGGAGCGAGTTCCGTTATCAGGTTCATCAACGGCTGAACGCCGACATTCTCGGTGGCCGACACTGCCATTATGGGAAAGAGCCTGCGCTCGCGCACGGCGGCCTTTATGCCGGGTATGAGGTCTTCGTCGCTGAGGGTTCCCTCGCTGAAGTATTTTTCCATAAGCTCTTCGGACCCTTCTGCGACTATATCTATCAGTTTTTCGCGGGCCGCCTGGGCCGCGGACATCTGTTCGGCGGGTATATCGCCTTCTATAAGCTTGCCGCTGCCTCCGGCTTCATTAGTATAAGCGCGCATGTGAATCAAATCTATGACGCCGCTGAAATTGCGTTCGCTGCCGATAGGAATCTGTACGGGGATGGCCTCGCGCCCGAAAACCTCATTTATGTTTGCGACCGCCTGTTCGAAATCGGCCCGCTCGCGGTCCATTTTATTTACGGCTATCAGGCGGGGAAGCCCGAACCCTTCGGCATATTCCCAGCTCTTTTCGGTCTGGACTTCGACCCCGTCGACAGCGTCTACGACGACGAGGGCAGCGTCCGCTACGCGAAGGGCGGCTTTGGCGTCGAGCATGAATGCCCTGTATCCGGGCGCGTCTATTATATTGATCTTGGTTCCGTTCCATTCGCAGTGCGCGAGCGCGCTCTGTATAGTGATCTTTCTCGTGATTTCGTCTTCATCGTAATCGGTGACAGTCGTTCCATCGCCAACGCTTCCGAGCCTGTTTGTGACGCCCGCGTCGAAGAGCATCGCTGCAACGAGCGAAGTCTTCCCCGCGTCGCCGTGACCTACAATGCCAACATTTCTGATCTCCTTTGTGTCATAGACCTTCATTTACGGGGTCTCCTTTCCACGCGAAATAGTTTTGCAAGGCCGACAATGAATGTATTCATTCTCCGGTCGGCGCATAGGGCCTATAGGGGAGGCCTCGCGGCGCAGAAGAAAGAAATCTTTGCCTTGGACTTCTTGCGCGCAGAAAACCGAAAAGCCTCCCGATTGCCGGCCCTTGTTATGAGGGTGAAAGTGGTGCTTGTATGAAGCCCTCATCAGGTTTCAGATTATAACCTGACAAGCCCCCGGCGCAAGTGCGTGATTTGTCCGTTGTCCGTCGTTCACAATGTGCGGCCCTGAAAGAAGTGCGACGGACGGAAGCGTACTCGCAATAAATGTATTCATTCTGCCGGACCACGGACTACGGACATGGATTCAGAAGGCATCACTTATCAATCTACAATGGACGAAAGCTGCGGGCTACCTGATCTGTGAGATTGCGAATGGTGTCTAGGGTGCCGCGGCTGCCGGTGAATCGCAGAACCCAAACGGAATTGCCTTCTTGCAAGAAGTAATATGTGTTGGCCTTCGGGCGGTGGCTGTCGGTATTGTAGAAAGAGAACCTGAAGCCTTTGAGCGGGCCGGCCCCGAACGCCTCGGTCGAAGCGCGCTCGAACCCCGCACGATATATCTTCTGTGTCTCTTCTTCGCGGCGGACCATGCCGGCAAGGTCGCCGTCCGTAAGGCTCTCTTTCGTGATTTTGAGCAGCCCCTCGCTGCGGTCCCTGTAGACGAACTCTGTTTTCTGCCTGCCCACGGCGTCCTTGTATGAAACGGCCTTCCAATCGCCTGCAAGCGTGATGGCATACATCCCCTCAGGGTCTTTGAATTCTTGCCCGGATTGCGCCACAAAAACGAGCGGGCATATTATCAAGAATAGTGCGGTCAAAACCATCAGACCTCTAAGCCTCATAATCTCCTCCATTGCTCAATCAAACGCGCAGTCCAAAATCAACACCCGAAAAATTCTAGCATATCAGCCGTCAGCCGTCAGTCTTCAGTCGTCAGCTATCAGTATTATTAGCTGATATACTGCGCGCGGGGTAAAATGAAATTTTTTCAGCACAGAATCTTATTTGGAGTGCGCCGCCAGCGGCGGCGCTTTGGCTGCGACAGGGGCCTCTCACGAAAGGAAAGCGGCGTCGTTGCCGCCGCA
>JAKEHD010000457.1 GCA_022615215.1 Blastocatellia bacterium | reverse complement strand
TAGGGCCCACCGCCGTCGCCGCTAAGCTACTCGGCGCCGTCGGCGCAAGGGTGTCTGCCCCAGTTAGGGCGCACACACAGAATGAATACATTTATTGTGCGCCCCTACACAAAAACATTTTCTTGAAATCTATAGCACAAGTCGTGAGTTTCTTTGAAAGCCTCTGTTGATAATGCGAATTTATTGCAACACAATAGCGGCAGTCGCCGCGCCGGGAGCGCATGTCGTGCCGAGCGACAGGCTTTACATCGAATCGGAAGAGGTAAGCGATTCCTCGCTCGTAGAGATGAAGCGGCGAGCTTTCATTCTCACACGTCCGCAGATGGGGCTGTCGGAGGGTGGCCTTGATCCCTATTACGGCGGAGTGCAGGCAGTTGCGCGCGAGGCGGGAGGCCGGCGCGGGTCGGCCGACCCGCACCGCGATGGCGCAGTGGTCTGTGCGCAGCCTCGGTCGGGCAAATGATGTTTTCGGCAGGCGTTGCTTCGATTGCCATTTTTGACATATCTCTGTCCTGTGTAATAGAATGACCACATTACAAAGAGGTTAAATGTTATGATGCTGCTCGTCATCATTGACGCAAAATATCACGGCGCAAGTTTTTCCATGCAGGAAAGCTCATCAAAACCCCCTGTCGTTTCGATCTGAAATCAAGCTTTATGAAAGAGGAAGTGACAAGCGAAGAGACGCCTTTGCTCTATGAGAAGAGAGAAGCTATCGCCCTGCTCACGTTCAACAGGCCCGACCGTTTGAATGCCGTGAGTCGGGCGATGTACCTGGCGATCAAAGACGCCTTCGACGACATCGCCGGAGACGCGCGGGTGCGCGCCGTAGTCCTTACGGGCGCAGGCCGAGCATTTTCTGTCGGGGCCGATTTGAAATCGCACGGCAGCAGCGTGTTGACCGATTCAGATCGCCGCGCTTACGTTGAGGCAGGTCAGCAGACCAGCCGCCTGATTCAGAACTCACGTCCGCCCGTAGTCGCTGCCGTAAACGGGCATGCCATAGGCGCGGGGCTTGAGATGGCCCTCGCCTCTGATTTCATGGTCGTTGCTGATGAGGCAAAATTGAGGTTCCCGGAAATCTCGCTCGGCACATTCGTCGGCGGAGGAACGATCTATACGCTTACGCAAAGAGTAGGACTTGCGAAAGCCAAAGAGTTGATCCTTCTCGGAGAGTTCTTCACGGGCGCTGAGGCCGTAGAGTTCGGACTTGCTAATAGAAGCGCGCCCGAAGCCCTCGTATTGCCGCAAGCCCTGGACATAGCCGAGCGATTGGCCGCGAAAGCACCCATCTCCATTCGACTTGCCAAACGCCTTCTCAATCGCGCTGGCTCGCTCGATGCGGAAACGGCGCTGGAGCTTGAGGCCGAAGCCCTTATCACCTGCATGAGAACCAAAGATTGGGAAGAGGGTATAAAGGCTTTTGCCGAGGCGCGTGAACCTCGCTTCACCGGAGAGTAATGACGTTATGACCCATCCGTTAGATTGCATTTTCGACCCTCGAGGCATAGCCATAGTAGGTGCTTCGCATAACAAGACCAAGCGCGGCTATCAGGCGGTCCGCGCCCTGCAAGAAGCCGGTTACAAAGGCCGCATCTATCCAGTAAATCCGAAAGGCGGCGAACTGTTGGGATTGCATGTGGCGAAATCGATAGCCGAGATCGAGGGCGACCCTGAACTCGCGCTTGTATGCGCGCCTGCCCGCGCCGTCCCCGAAATACTCGAAGATTGCGCCGCAAAGGGGATACGCGCCGCCGTAGTCCTTGCGCTCGGCTTTCGTGAATCGGGCGAACAGGGAGCGGCGCTCGAAGCGGAAATATCTGAGATCGTTCGCCGCACGGGCATTCGCGTGGTCGGCCCGAATACATCGGGAGTTTTGAATCTGCCCAAAAAGTTGAACCTAGTCGGCGCGCGCGGAGTCCGCACGGGCAACCTCGCCTTGCTGGCACAGTCGGGCAACATGACTCTGGCATTGATAACGCAGGCAACGGCAAGGTCCAATCAGGGGTTTTCGGTAGTCGTAGGCGTGGGCAATCAAACAGACATAGCCTATCACGAGTATCTCGAATACCTCGAAACCGACCCGCATACGACGGCCGTGCTTATGTGCGTAGAGGGCTTTCAGGACGGTCAAAAATTCCTTGAGACTGCCCGTCGCGTCACGCCTAAAAAGCCGATCATACTGTTGAAGATGGGACGGTCGAAAGCAGGCCGCGCGTCGGCAAAATCGCACACGGGCGCTATAGCAGGCTCATACCCCGTGCTGCACTCCGCATTGAAGCAGGTGGGCGTGATCGAAGTGACCCGCACAGACGAGCAGTTCCACGTCGGTGAGACGCTTGCGCGCCAGCCCGAAATCAAAGCGGGGCTGGGTGTGGCCATTCTATCGGACGGCGGCGGCCACGCGACTGTGGCGACTGACTCGCTTGCGGAGGCGGGAGTGCCGCTTGCCCGGTTGTCTGAAAAGACTCAGGACCGTCTCCGCGAGATACTCAGCCCTGCAGCCAATGTCGCGGGCCCCGTCGATGTGGCGGGCGCTGCCGATATGGACCCTTGTATCTTCATACGCTGCATCGAGGCGTTGATGGAAGACGAAGGCGTAGGCGGCGTCTTATGGATAGGGCTGTTTGGCGGCTATCACATACGCTTTGCCGAAGAGCTTGTCTCGGCCGAAGAAGAGACCGCGGCGGAAGTCTTGAAGGTCGCCTCTTCGGCCGGAAAACCGCTCGTTGTCCACAGCCTCTATGCCCGCAAACGAAGCGAGCCCGTAAGGATACTGAGCCGGGGGGGCGTTCCCGTAGTCGAATCTCTGAACGTCGCCTGCCGTTGCATCACCGCCGCTTATGAGCGCGGCCAGTTTTTGAGCCGCAGACTGGAGCTGCCCGCGGTCGAGATCAAGCCCGCGTGGCGAGGCTTCGATGCGGCGAGGCGCGAAGGGCGCCGCGCCCTACTGCTTACCGAAGCGACCGATCTCGTAAGAGAGTACGACATCTCTATTGCGCCTTCGAGGCTCTGCGCGTCGGCAGCGGAAGCGGCGCATTACGTCGAAGAGACCGATGGCCGGGTGGCGTTGAAAGTGGTCTCTGCGGCAATCTCTCACAAGACCGACGCGGGGGGCGTGCTCCTCAACATCCGTGAAGCCGAAGAAGCCCGCAGCGGATTCGATCAGATAAGGCAGAACGCAGCCGAATACGCGGATGCGCATTCGCTCAATCATGACTTCGAAGGCGTGCTGGCTTCGCCCATGCTGCCTCAGCCTTTGGCCGAGGTGATAGTAGGCATCAAGCGGAATTCGCAATACGGACTGGTGTTGATGTTCGGTCTGGGCGGCATAGCCGTAGAGGTATTGCGCGATGTCGTGCTGCGCATACTGCCCATCAGCCGGGCCGATGCGCTTGAGATGATAGATCAAATCAAGGCCGCGCCGCTCCTTCGCGGCTTGCGAGGCCGCCCGCCTGTGGATTACGACGCGCTTGTCGACCTGATGATGGGCCTGGCCGATTGCGCCATGTCGAATCCCGACATAGCCGAACTCGAACTCAATCCCGTCTTCGCATACGCAGACAGGGCAGTGGCCGTAGACGTGCGCGCTTTTTTGAAGAAGCCCTCCAGAGAGGCATCGGTCAAAGCATAAGATCGAGCGGATGCCGCTAACGGTCGAGCACCTCGCGAACCTTGCGGGCGAGTGACAGCGGCGAAAAAGGCTTTTCCAGATAGCCCGTCCCGGATTCCGGCTGGCTGTTATGAAAGATGGCTTTGCCGGTATAGCCCGAAATGTAAAGCACCTTTATTTCCGGGTAAAGCGGCGCTATGCGTTCGATCAATTCGCGCCCGCTCATCTGCGGCATCACCATATCGGTCACGATGAGATCTATAGGTTTTTCCTGTTGCCGGCAAATCAGCGCCGCCTCGCTGCCGCCGCAGGCGCTGAGCACCGCGTAGCCGCATTCTTCGAGCGTTTGACTTACCAGTCTTCGAACCATCTCTTCGTCTTCAACGACCAGAATCGTCTCCTTGCCGCGCGGCATCTCTGCGCTGAGCGTTTGTGATGAAATCGCTTCGTCAGGATCATCGACTCTGGGGAGATATATTTTAAAGGTAGCGCCCTTGC
The DNA here is from genome assembly GCA_022615215.1 of Blastocatellia bacterium. Lineage (GTDB taxonomy): Bacteria > Acidobacteriota > Blastocatellia > UBA7656 > UBA7656 > JAKEHD01. Next base: position 1,616 of record JAKEHD010000457.1, on the reverse strand, counting down.
CTTCCTCGCTGTGGGCCCAGAGATGTCCGCCGCTCTGCCTGATGATTCCATATATGATCGAGAGTCCCAATCCCGTCCCTTTGCCCTGCTCTTTGGTTGTGAAGAAAGGTTCGAAGATGTGCGAAAGGGTCTCTTGATCCATCCCCGCTCCCGTGTCTGTGACTCCTATCATGACGTAGTGGCCCGGCTGGACTTCAATGTGGCTGCGGGCATAGTCTTCGTCCAGATAAGCGTTGGCGGTTTCTATTATGAGCTTGCCGCCTTCGGCCATGGCGTCGCGGGCGTTTAAAGCGAGGTTCATTATGACCTGCTCAATCTGCGCGGGGTCGACTTTCACACGTCCCAGAGAAGGGGCCTGTATGGCGGTCAATTCGATGTCCTCGCCTATGAGCCGTTTGAGCATCCTGGAACTCTTTTCGATCACGGTATTGAGGTTCAGGACTTTCGGTTGGAGCATCTGTTTGCGGCTGAAAGCCAGGAGCTGGCTCGTGAGAGAGGCGGCCCGCTGCCCTGCGTTCATTATCTCTTCAAGTTCCTGTCGCATAGGGCTGTCGGGTTCCAGGCGGGACATTGCCAACTGATCGTAACCTAATATGGCCGTAAGCAGGTTGTTGAAATCATGGGCTATGCCGCCGGCCAGCCGCCCTATGGCTTCCATCTTCTGCGATTGGCGGAGTTGCTCTTCGAGCAACCGGCGCTCGGTCACGTTTTCGGCTATGACCTCGAAGCCTTCAGGGTTTCCCTGAGCGTCTTTGATAGTCCGTCCGCTGAGTCGGACCGTGATTATAGATCCGTCCTTTCGCCTCCAATCGACCTCGACCTCTTCGACCGCTTTGGATTGCTTAAATTGTTCGATCAGGCGGGCGCGTTCATCAGGATCACAGTATAGATCTTTGGCCAGGTCCAACGACCTGAGATCATCGCTTGATTCATATCCGAGCATCGCCACCATCGCCGCGTTGGCCTCGATGAATCTGCCGTCCGGAGTGGAGATATAAATGCCGTAGGCCGCGTTCTCAATTATGGAGTGATACCTTGCCTCGGCCTCTCTCAGGGCTTCTTCGGTCTGCCTGCGTTCTATGGCCGCAGCCAGCACGTTGGCTACCGCTTGAAGGAAGTTTATGTCATCGCGAGTGAACGTTCGTCTCCTGGATGTGTGCGCGCCCAGCACGCCTAAGGGAGCGGTCTGGCCATGTATGATGACGCTTATTCCGCTGACAACTTCGTGCTCACGCAAAAGTGACGGCCCGCCGAATCGCGTCTCCGTAGCGAGGTCTTCGACTATGACCGGCTCATTCGAAATCAACGTGAAGCCTGCCTGCGAATCCAGACCGGCCTCGACGATTGCCCGCCCGACCAGGCCTTCCTTCCAGCCCACACCTGCGCGCAAAAGAAGAGACCCGCCGCCGGGCAGAAGCTCCAGTACCTTGCAGTACTCTACGTCGAGGGTTCGGGCGATTGTGGTCACAGCCTCATCCATCAGCGCGCCGAGACCGCTGCCTGCAAGGGCATGCTGGCCGAGGAGAGCGACCGCTGCCTGCTGGCGGGCATGCGCCTTGAGCAATTCTTCCGCCTGCTTGTGTATGGTAATGTCTGTATCGGTTCCCACCATTCGC
>JAKEHD010000456.1 GCA_022615215.1 Blastocatellia bacterium | reverse complement strand
CCGATGGTATCTCTACTCAAAACTGTCATTTCATCCCGCGCGCAGTATAACATCATACTCTCCGTGAGCCACTGGCGCGCGAGACGCAAGCGACCTGCGCCGAGCGATTGACGTATGGCGATCTCCCGGCTGCGCGACATCACGCGCGCAAGCAGCATGCTTGCAATGTTTGCGCAAGCCACAAGCAACACGAGGCCGGCGATTATCATAATGAAGCCGAGCGCCTTCGAAACATCTTCATTGAACTCTTCAGGCATAGAGGAGGCCGGGAAGATTTCAAATCCCAAGCCCTGATTGAACCTTGGATAGTCCTGCTCCAACTGAGAGGCGAGGCGGCTGACTTCTGCCTGTGCCTGCTCGATTGTGATGCCAGGTTTCATCCTCCCTGTCGCCGTGAGCCATCCCCACCCGCGCCGGTCGAGCGATATGCCTCTCGGACGCACCTGTTCGTGCATCATCATCGGCGCCCAGAAATCGGCGGTAAAGACATCATAAGAGCCTTTGAACCTTTCGGGCATCACTCCCACTATGGTGAACGCATGGCTGTTGAGGCGGAGCGTCTTGCCTATCACGCCCGCATCGGCCCCGAAATGGCGCTGCCATAGACTGTGAGATATAACGATCACGGGATGCGCGCCGGGGGTACGGTCATCGTCGGGCAGCAGCGTGCGGCCGAGCAATGCTCCCGTCTCCATCATGGCGAAATAGTTCCCCGTCACGAGTTCGCCTTCGGGGTTTTCTGCCTCTTCACCGGCATTCAAACTCGCAGAGACCGTCTGGTGCGCGGACGTGTGGGAAAAGACCCCGTTGCGGTCGCGCAGGTCAGCGTAGTTGGGATAAGAAAAAACGTCGAACCTTCGCCCCTCGCTACCTGTCGCATACAAACGCACGAGGCGGTCGGAATCACTAACGGGCAGGGGGCGCAAAAACAATGCGTTGGCCGCGCTGAAAATAGCGGTGTTGGCCCCTATCCCAAGTGCCAGAGTCAACACGGCCACAGCAGTGAAGCCCGGCCTTTTGAGCAGCAACCGAATGCCGTATCGCATATCCTGTAAAAAGCTTTCCATCTTTTTCCTCCCTTCTCTATCGTCCGGCATAAGAAGCCGACAATCGGTCGAGCATATTTCGGAGTTCGTCTTCAGCGATCCATCGCACGCGCGGAGCGACCTGTCGGCAATCTCGCGGAGTGGATTTCCCGCCACGAGTATGAGGTCGGCCCGCCTGACTATAGAGCCGCCCGGCGAAAGTGATCCGAGAAGATTTCAGAGGTATATCCATCAATCTCAGCCTCTGTTTGCGAGAGCCGTCTATCGATTCCGATAATGATAACCAAGCGGCGTGCCATTCCATGCAGCAGACCTAAGTTATCGAATGGCGAGGGTTGGCGGAGTAATCAGTAAGCGCGGCACAACCTTTGAGTGTTCGCTTTCAGGAATCTCTTTTCCCAGGATCGAAATTCCGGCGGGCGCGCAACCTCCTTCAAGCATTTTGAAGTGAGAGCATCATCAATGACTGCCGCCCGCATCTCGACCGACTTTTTGAAACCACCCCCGTGCCGGGATGAACCCGACAGCATCAGTCACGGGATGTATGCTACCCTTTACAGCAGATTCGATTCTGCTATAATCCTCACGCCCATGACGCTCTACACCATAGGCCATAGCAACGCTCTCATCGGCGCGTTCATCGGCTTGCTCAAGAACCGAGGTATCGAGACATTGGTCGACACTCGCAGCCAGCCTTTCAGCCGCTACGCGCCGCAGTTCAATCGCTCGGCGCTCGACGGCGCGCTCGCGGCGGCCGGAGTCGAGTATGTTTTTATGGGCGACCTGCTCGGAGGTCGCCCCGTCGGGCCGGAGTTTTATCTCTCCAGCGGAAAAGTCGACTATGACAGGCTTGCCGAGGCGCCGTTTTATCTTGAGGGAATCGACAGGCTGCTTGAGATCGCTCGATCGCGCCGCGCGGCCTTTATGTGCAGCGAGGCCGATTATAAAAATTGCCATCGCTACAAGCTGATTACTCGCACGCTCGTCCGTCGCGGCATAGAGGTCTGTCATATAGCTCATTCGGGCGACATGACAGTCTCCTCCGTGTCAGAGTTCGAACCTGACCAACTGAGCCTCTTCTAACGCGGGGCTGCTTTCAATCTCTCATGGTCACGATTTACACGATAGGATTTACGAAAAAAAACCTTCGGCAATTCATCGAGTCGTTGCGCGCGGCAGGCGTCACGACGATCATCGATATTCGACTGCGCAACACGTCGCAACTCGCCGGTTGGAGCAAGCACCCCGACTTCGCTTACCTGCTCGAAGAGGGATTCGGCATCCGATACGAGCATCATACTGAGTTCGCGCCTACCGCCCAATTGCTCGACGCCTACAAGAAAGATTCGGACTGGGAGGCTTACGAACGCGAGTTCGACCGGTTGCTTGCAACGCGCAATCTGGAATCGCAAGGGCGCGAGTTGCTCGAAAAGGAAAATATTTGTTTGCTCTGCACCGAGCCGACGCCCGAAAAGTGCCACCGCCGACTCGTGGCAGAGTACCTGGCCGCGCTCGCGCCCGAAGTGGAGATCGAACATCTGTGAGCATAGTGAAAGACATAACCGTTCTGGCCGTCACGCGCATGCACGGCGGGGTCTGCACCGCGGGCATTGACGACGCGGGCGAATGGGTGCGCCCCGTCCGCCCGACCGTCGAGCGGCAGTGGGAACAGAACTTCATAACCGATTTCTGCCTGCTCCCGATAGACTTCTTTCACGGCGGCAAATCGCATTTGATAAACCTCGCCGTGACGCGCTTCCGGCTCCTGGAGCCTGTTCCAAAGCCTCCGCATTCCGAAGACTGGATCATCGACCTGACAGCCAAACCGCAATTGATTCGGAAGCTTTCGCTCGAAGAGCAGGCCGGGTTCCTGGCCGCACACGCAGACAGCGACCTTTCAGTGTTGGACCCGAACGGCAATCGTTCGCTCGCGCTCGTCCGCCCGCAGCAGTTCTCTTTTTCATTCGGGCTGAACCGGACGGGCGAAGACGTTACGGTTCGCGCCACTTTCACGGTTGCGGGCCGCACGACGAGCGATGTCGGCTGCACCGATTTGAGGATGCGCGCGATTGGGAGAAAGCTTATCGAAAAATCCAAAAGCGCAAAGGGATGCTCGCTGACCTCTGAGGACTTCGAGCGGCGCGGCAAGCAGGCGACCTATCTGGCCGTAGGACTCTCAAGGCTTTATAAGAGCAAGCACTGGCCGATAATCATAGGGGTCCACGCTCTGCCTGAGCTCGAAGTCGAGATCGATTACGCGAGGTTGTGATGACTGAGCTTGTTCGCGCGCTCAAACATCATTTCGGATTCGAGCAGTTCCGCAAAGGCCAGCGAGAGGTGATCGAAAACCTGCTGGCGGGCCGCTCGACGCTCGCCGTGCTCCCTACGGGGTTGGGCAAATCGCTCTGCTATCAGTTGGCCTCCCAATTGATGCCGGGCATCACGATTGTCTTCTCGCCGCTCATCGCGCTGATGCAGGACCAGGTTCAGGCGCTCGACCGTCGCGGCTTTAAGAACGTCACATGCCTCAACAGCGCGCTCGACCCTGCCGAAGTGGGCGAGCGAATGCGCGACATAGAGGGCCTGCGCTACAAGCTCATATATGCGGCCCCCGAAAGATGCGACTCGCCGCGCTTCCAAAACTTCGTCCGGCAATCGGAAATAAGTCTGCTCGTGATCGACGAAGCCCACTGCATAAGTCAGTGGGGCCATGACTTTCGCCCGCACTATCGCAACCTGTTCGAGCGGCTGCCTGAGTTGCACCGCGCCACGACGCTTGCGCTCACGGCTACGGCCACGCCGGAGGTTCAAAACGATATCGCCCGCGCGCTGGAGTTGTCTGAAATCGAGCGAGTGATCGGCGATTTCAATCGCCCGAATCTTCGTTTCGAGGTGGCACAGTCTAGCAGCCAGAAAGATAAAGACGAGTTGCTAATCGAACTGCTCTCGAAAGATGACGGCCCTGCCATCGTTTATGCGAGCACTCGCTCAAAGGCCGAGCATGCTTACGAGCTTTTGCGCGCGAGCGGCTTCAGCGTGTGCCTCTATCGAGGCGGCCTCGATTCCGAAGCGCGCTCGCAGGCACAGGACCGCTTTCAACAGGGGCGACGACGCGTGATAGTGGCGACCGTCGCGTTCGGCATGGGGATAGACAAGCCGGACGTTCGCCGCGTGATTCATTACAACATTCCCGGTTCGCTCGAAAGCTATTACCAGGAAGCGGGCCGCGCCGGGCGTGATGAAAGGCCGGCCACATGCACACTCTTGTATTCGCAGCAAGACATCCGCGCGCAGCAATACCTGATCGACCAATCGTACCCGGAGCCGAAAGATGTGCTTCGCCTCTACCGTATGCTCGACGAAGCGCATCCCTTGCCGGTATCGGTCGGCGACCTTGCGACTGCGAGCGAGCTTTACGAGGTTGCCGCGAGCGCCGGGCTTCAATTGCTTTACGAGCAACGGTTGCTGCGGATGACTGAAGACGGCAAATATTCCGTAGCCCGGCCCGAGATCGAGCACATGCGCGTGGACTTCCACTCCTTTCACGAGCGACGCTATCGCGCGCATGAGCGACTCAGAAAAATGATCGAGTATGCGATGAGCGACAGGTGCCGCCGCGAGCGAATACTCGGTTATTTCGGCCAGGCTTTCGAGCCGCCTTGCGGCGCGTGTGATGTTTGCAATCCCGCAGAGGCGGATGCGAAGGCGAAGAGATTGCGTTTGAATGAGTCGCAAGCGAGCGAAGCATCAGACCGCCTGGCGCGGACCATCCTCGAAACGGTGAAAGACCTGGGAGGCCATGTCGGGCGCTCGCTCGTCGCCGATATGCTGGCGGGAAGCAAGCGCAAAGCCGTCATCAGGCTCGGCCTCAACGAAGAAAAGAATTACGGCGCGCTCAACCTACACCGCCGCGAGCAAGTCATCGTGTGGATAGACGAATTGATCGAGCGAAGGTTGCTTGCAACGACGCCGGAAGAGTATCCGCGACTCATCATCACCGAAGCGGGCCGCAGCGCGCTGGCCGGAGACGATTGGCTTCCGCTTTCAGGATTTGAACGGCCCGTCGCACAATCGCGCGAAAACGAGACCTCGCTTCAGCATCGCAACGATGATGACTCAGGCTGCGTCGCAAGTCCGGCGATCATTGAGCAGTTGAAGCGATGGAGAACCGGGAAGGCAAGATCGCTTGCTTTGCCTCCGTTCATGATAATGCACAACAGCGTGCTCGAAGAAATAGCCCGCCGTCAGCCACAGACTCTTGATGAACTGTTGAAGATAAAAGGCATCGGTCCCAACACAGTAGATCGCTTCGGCGAAGAGATTATCAGCATCGTGTGTGACAGGGCGGCTGAAGCGAAAGACCTCGTTGCAGGTGAAGAATCGCCTTCTGCAAGCGAAGCGAATATCGAGGTGCCCGTCGACCTGCGACTCGAAATCGAGATGTGGCGACAGGGCGGCGCGAAGCCTGATTCTGAGGCGTTGTTGCGACTGCTCGATGATTCACAGGAGCGCGGTGATATGGTCACAGCGATCAGCGCGCTCAAAGACCTGGGCGTCAGGCAAGCGGCGCATGCGCTTTTGCGGATTATGAGCGAGACTTCGGATGGAAATCTTCTGTCGGCGATTTGCGCGGCATTAGGACAATTGAAGGTTGATGAGGCCGCGCCCCGCTTGATAGAGCTTCTCGAAGACAGCCGGGCGACCGTGCGTCGCGCTGCCGCTCGCGCGCTCGGATGCTTGCGCGCAAAAGACGCTTTGATGAAACTTGAGCGGCTGGAGATCGAAGACAAGTACGACAGCGTGAAACTTGCCGCTCGCGCAGCCGCACTACTGATCAAATCCGAGTGAAAGCTGAAATCATAACCCGCTTTACGGACGGGTAGTGATTGCGGTAGCCTGAGTCTATAGCAAAAGGTAAGTTATGGCAGCAGTAACCGACATAGGAACCTTGATTGCCGCTTCGCCGGATATTCGCGGCGGACGCCCTCATGTTGCAGGCACAGGCATGACGGTCATGCGAATCGCCGGATGGCACCAACTCGGATGCAGCCCGGAAGAGATCGCCCGCAAGACCGGTTTATCGCTTGCGCAAATTCATGCTGCGCTCGCTTACTATCACGCCAATCAAGAAGCGATAGACACCGACCTGGCTGACGAAGCAGCAGAATATGATCGCCTGGCGTTAAAAGAAGACCGACGGTCATCTTGAGTCGGGTTATAATTCAGGAGCTATGAAGCAGCTTACTCTCACACAAACAACGCCTCTCATTCAGGAAAAGGACGGCACCGTCCGTGTGACCGGCTCGCGCGTCACACTCGACACGGTCGTGGGCGCTTTTAAAAAGGGAGCGACCGCCGAACAGATTCAAGACAGTTTCCCTTCGCTCTCGCTTCAAGCGATCTACGGCACGATTGCTTACTACCTCGAACACAAAGCCGATGTCGAAGAGTATCTCAAGCTGAGGCGGGAAGAGGCCGCCGCTATCAGGCGTGAAATCGAAAGCCAGCAGGATACGGATGGATTTCGCGCTCGCATCCGCGCGCACCGTGCCTTCAGGCATGAGTTGAAAATATGAAAACCAAAGGCGGCTTTTTCGCTGCCTCCGATACTCTGCCCTATCAACCTGGGAATCCCAAGCTTGGTCAACTCCAGGATGACTCCTGTGTTGCGGCCTGTGTTTTGATGCTGCTGCGCGATCAAGGACGCGAGGAGGTTTATGAGGCGATGCTGCGCACATCTCTCAATATTCGCGGAGAGGGCGGGCTTATATCAGATGTCCCGGATGTTTTACGGCGGTTTGGTTCTCGGCTCAACTACAGGTATCGCGATGACCTGTCTGTTGAGGATTTGCAAGCGGCGACCCTTAAAGGCGCTGCACTGGTTGGCCTGAAATTCAAAGGGGGGCGCGGAAGCCATGCCTTGCTGGTCGACGGCATCGAAAATGATGCTTATGTTTTGATTCGCGATCCGTTACCGCGCGGCGAAGGATCGGCTTACAAGATTTCTCTCACCTCTTTTCTCAAATCCTGGCGCGCGAAAAGGGCTGGGATTGGGCGCGGGGTGATTGTAGAATGAAGCTATGACGAAAGCAGGTATGACATTCGAAGTTGCTCGACAGATAGCTCAGGAAGAAGCCCTGCGCCGGAAGCTGTCTCCGAGGCTGGCTAAATATGAATTCGAACCGGTCGTGCTCGATAGCGAAAACGAAGTATCCTGGCTGTTCGTTTCCGCCTCAGAGCAGTTACAGGACGAGGGTTGTATCCCCGGAGCGATCTTCGTGCGTGTAGACAAGCGTGACGGTCATATCTGGTCAGAGCGCGAGGTCGAACAATACTACGAGTCACTGGCAGCACGCCTGCGCTCCGACAATCACGCTCGCGTTTAACTCGTGCAAAGGCCGAAGCAAAGGGGCACAGTTCGCGTAAGTGTTCAGACTTTTTCAGGGCATTGCCAGGCAATAGACATCTCCCCCCTGCTTGTGGTCGGGAAGGGCTGCTTGCACCCGCCTTTTGGCTATAGAGCAAGCAGTGGGCGCAAGCAACCCTTCCTGACCTGTGATCTGGCGTCAGTTGCTGATGAAAGCCCATCCGTCTCAATTCAAAAAACCGTTTTCTGGAACATATACCAGTTCGCGCGCTCGCCGCTATGATTGATAATTCTGCACACATAATTGCTAACGAGCGGCGATGTGAATCAATATCTCGCCCGGCCCTACTACGTCGCCTT
>JAKEHD010000064.1 GCA_022615215.1 Blastocatellia bacterium | reverse complement strand
TTTTTCCAGTGTCGGCAACGGCTGACCTATCACTTCGCGCTAATTGTTGTCAAGATAGGCGCGAAAACTGAGTCCCACTTTTAATCACACCCTACTGCTGTGCCTCGCAGCACATTCGCAAGCTGCCAATAAATGTATTCATTCAATAATGTATTCATTCCGCGAGCCACATTGCCTGGGTCCGGGGTGTTTGATATTATTTTTGCTGTTCAACCGATAAACCGTTTGGCAAATTCGCACGGCAGAAAATATCGAAATGATTTCTAAAGAATATTCAAAACAACCCGGCCGCTCCTCGACACATAGTCATCGGCAGCGAGCGGCGGCCCTTGTCGCGATAATGGTAATGGCGATTGCTGCCCTCGCCTGTCAAAATGATGGCAGCGGCCCGCAATCGGCATCACCCGCGACCTCTGATTCGGCAAATCCTGCGACTCCGGCCGGGCAGCCCGGTCAGAATGCAAGCGCGGGAACTGAAATACATACTATGGAAGTGGCCAAAGCCGTTATGGTCACAGTAGAACTCGATTTCGGCTCTAAGCCGCCGACCATAGCGGAAGCCCTGCGCGAGGTCGAACGTCGCTATGTGCCCGACGACGGACGCGGCCGCACGTTTGCAGTCCTTGATGCCTACGGCGAGACTACGCCCGACGGCAAGCTGCACATGTCTATGCACGTGAGCAGCGAAAAGCCCGGCCTGGCGTCTCTCGTCTTCCGGCGCACGGGAGAAGTCCTGTGGCAGAGCCGTGTACTTCCGACCAATAACCCGCCGCCCGCCGCCAAGAATCTCGGCATAATAATAGACAATGGAGCGGGCACGAGTTACTCGGTCGATGGTTCGAACAATCCCGCTACGATCTTCGATGCCACAGTGAAAGGCCTAAATGTCACAGTAGGGCAATTCTGGCCCGACGGGGCCGAACGCGAAGTGACCTTCATCTACAGCGCGTGCGGATGCCCCGTGAAAGTAACGGCCCGTCGCGCGGGCAAAAAGACCGTCCGCACAAAAGATTTGCCCGTCATCTTCCCTGACGACCCCGCAGCCGTCGCCGTCATAAACAAACTCATGGGCTGGTAGCAAAGGAAGCGGAGGAGCGGAGGAGCGGGGGAGCAGGGGAGCTATTCTTCTTCGCTTACTCATTTATACCCAAATCATGTGGTCACGTAATAATCCAATCACCCCTGCACCCCCGCACCCCTGCTCCCCTGCTTGATCTTGCGTGTCGCCGCCCGACGCTTCAGCCTGATAGAATCGTTCTTCGTTTATGTTTTCTTTCGAGGGCCGATGGACCTGATTGATTTCTTCATAAGGAATCGAGAGGAAGTATTCACTCTCACGTTACAGCACATGTTTTTGGTCGCTGTGGCGATAGGCGCGGCTGTGGCGGTAGGCGTTCCTGTCGGTGTGCTGCTCACGCGGTGGCCTAGCTTGAGCAAGTCGGCGCTCGCGGCGGCTAACATTCTTCAGACCATTCCGAGCCTCGCGCTGTTCGGCTTTCTGATACCGCTGCTCGGAGCTTACGGCATAGGGCGCGTGCCGGCTATCATCGCGCTCTTTCTCTATTCGCTGCTTCCCATAATTCGAAACACCTTCACAGGGATAAGCGGCGTGGACCCCGCAGTGCGCGAAGCGGCGCGCGGCATGGGTATGACCGATTGGCAGATGCTCACACAGGTAGAGCTTCCGCTTTCGCTCGGAGTGATCGTTGCAGGCGTGCGCGTAGCCACAGTAATATCGGTAGGCACGGCCACCATCGCTGCGGCGATAGGAGCGGGCGGGCTTGGGATGTACATCTTTCGCGGTCTCAGGATGTATGACAACACGTTGATACTTGCCGGAGCGGTCCCGGCGGCGCTGATGTCGCTTGGAGCCGATTTTCTGCTCGGATTGATAGAAAAGGCGCTCGCTCCCTCGCGGGCGCGCGGCCGGGATAAATATCTGAAATGGGCGACGGCCGCTTGTCTGGTTGCCGCCGTTGTGGGCGCTTTCCTTTTACTCGGAAGCGGCGCGGATGATGAGAGCCTGCGCCGCGCGGAGGTAGGCGATACGCCGCTTGAGGGCGCGCGCCGCGTGGTCGTCGGCTCGAAGGATTTCACAGAGCAGGTCATACTCGGCGAGATGATGGCGCAGGCGCTCGAATCCGCGGGCTTTGCGGTCGAACGCAGGTTCGAACTCGGAGGCGACCTCACTCACAGGGCGATGCTCGAAGGCACGATCGATGCTTACGTCGAGTACACAGGCACAGCGTTTACGGCCGTGCTAAAGCATGCCCCCATATCGGACAACAAAGCGGTCTACGATCAGGTTCAGCGAGAGTACGCCGAGCGGTTCAATCTCGTGTGGCTGGCCCCTCTTGGGTTCAACAACACCTTCGCCATCCTCGTGCGCGGAGAGGTGGCGCGAGGGTTGAACCTGAAGACCATTTCAGACGCGGCCCGACATGCGCGCGGATGGCGGGCGGGGTTCGGACAGGATTTCATGTCACGTCAGGACGGCTATCCCGGATTTGCGAAGACCTACGGTTTGACTTTCGCAGAGCGTCCGCTCGAAATGGATCTGGCGCTCACTTATCGCGCGCTGGCCGACGGACGGGTCGATCTCATAGCGGGCAATTCCACCGACGGTCTTATAAACAAGCTTGATCTTTTTCAACTCGAAGATGACCGCCGCTACTTTCCGCCTTACGAAGCCGCCCCGGTTGTCCGCAAGGAGATACTTGAGCGATACCCTCAGATAAGAGATGCAATGGAGCGCCTGGCCGGAAGACTCACCGATGCGGAGATGCGGCGGCTCAACTACGCGGTCGACGGCGAGCACCGCGATGTGAAAGAAGTCGTGCGAGAGTTTCTGTCCCGGAAGCGATTATGATCGAGCGCCCATCCTGCCAACAGTAAACCTGGCTCTATTGCTCGATGCAGGCCGCTTTCATCTCTTCGGAACCTCGGGTGCAACCTTGCCGCAAACGCTCAATGAAATTGCATCTCCCTGCCTGCTAACCTTTCTGGCATTAATTGTCTCTTTTAATAGTATGATGCTGCTGATTTCGGGAGGAACAGTCCAGCAGAAATCGAACGGGTTTATTTTGATTCGGAGGGTAACACATTATGATTTCCGAGGCTGAGGAGCCGGACCTGAAAGGTGATCGAGCGGAGGGCGAAAACCCTCCATCCGGCCGACTTGCATTGTTACGGCCGCTTGCGGTGCGCGACTTTCGACTTTTGTGGGCGGGAGAGAGTATATCGCTGCTGGGCGACCAATTCTATCTGGTCGCGTTGCCGTGGCTGACGCTGCAATTGACCGGGTCGGGGCTCATCCTGGGGACGGTGATGATGACGGCCGCGGTTCCGAGAGCCGTCTTTATGTTGCTAGGCGGCGCGCTGACCGACCGCTTCTCGCCGCGAGTGCTGATGCTTTTTTCAAACATGGTGCGCGCGCTTCTGGTTGCCCTCATCGGCACGCTGATATTCGTCGGCGCTATCGAGCTATGGCACCTGTACCTGACGGCAGCCCTCTTTGGACTGGTTGATGCCTTCTTCTTTCCAGCATTCACAACTCTCATTCCCAGACTCCTGGCTGAAGAGCGATTGGCAGCAGGCAACTCCCTTGTGCAAGGAAGTGCCCAGTTGAGTACCCTCATCGGTCCTGCCCCTGCTGGGGTTTTGATTGCCAGTGTCGGTATTGCTCCGGCCTTTGTCTTCGATGCAATCACCTTCATCTTTTCGGCCTCGATGTTATGGTTGATCAGAAGCGGAAATCACCCTGCATCTGCTCTTCAAATTGTAGAAATCGCGGAGGCAGGACCGCCAAAATCCGCGAGCCTGCTGGACTCTATACGCGCGGGCCTGGGCTACGCCTGGCGCGACGAGGTGACCCGCGCAATCCTGTTTATGATTGCGGCAATCAACTTTTCGCTTGTCGGCCCATTCTTCGTGGGACTCGCCTCGCTGGCCGATAGACGCTTCGAGGGGGGGGCTGTAGCTTACGGAACGATGCTTTCGGCATGGGGCGGCGGCGCTCTGCTGGGCACTCTTTTAGCAGGCTCAATAGGCAAACCACGCCGCCGTGGTTTATTGTTCATAAGTATGTCAGTGGGTCTCGGCATAGGTGCAATCCTGATCGGGTTTATGCCCAACCACATAGGGGCATCCGTGGTGATTGCTTTCATGGGGCTGGGGAGCGGATTCACCAACGTCGGTATGGTGGCCTGGCTCCAGATGAGGACAACCCCTCAGATGCTTGGGCGGGTGATGAGTGTGGTTATGCTGGCCGGGGTCGGGTTGTCGCCGTTTTCTTTTGCGCTTGCAGGCGCGCTGGTCGACGTGGACGCCACTTTTATGTTCGCGGCCGCTGGTGCCCTTGTATTGCTTTCCGCGGCGATTGCTGCGATGAGCCGGACGGTGCGCAGTATTGACTGATGCAGCGGCGTCATTGAGATCGATGCTGCCAGCGCCGCCAACCACTTTGGAGACGAATTACACTTTCGCATACCGATGTTCGAAACACCCGAATGAAGTATCGCCGGTAAAAGAAGAATAGAAACGCCGACGAAATTCGATGCGTCCATGATCCTCAGATTTCGAAACTCAGCAAATCACTTTTCCTGATTCAACCAGCGCGGCCTATGCCGGATCGACCTGAGCGTTGGACTCTCTCACGTAACGGTCTATCAAGGAACTCATCTCGTTTGTGAGAGCATCCTTGTTTGCGAACATGTCCCAGACCAGCCCCGCGCTTTGCAGTTCGTTCTTGCAGACGATGCGCTTTGCGAGGCGGAAGCGGTCTGCCGGACTCGGATGTGTGTCGTCTTCAGAGGTCGGGCGATTGAGGGCTTCCTGCAACTTCTCGTCTACTCTCAGGTTTCCTTCTCTGTTGATTTCGTAAAGGTTCTGCAAAGGCCGCCCAGCTTTGGCCGCGTCTCTCATTTCCCAGTAGGCTATGTCTTCGAGTTCGATCTCTCTACGGATGGCATGTGTCAGTCCTTCTTCGAAAGCCTTAGCGCCATAGTTGCGCACGGCGACGCGGTCGGCCAGCACTTCTTGAAGCCGCGTGGCCCCGTGACTGATGCGTGTAAAGATGAAGTAATAGACGCGCAAGAATTGAAAGCCTATGTTGTACCATACGGCCTGGCCGCTCAAGACCATGGCCTCGCCGAATTTCGACATGTCGGACCTGACGCGAAGAGCCACATCGCCGCCCGCCGTATCCCTGTGAGAAAAATGACCGTACTCGTGCGCAAGGACCGCACGGAAAGCGTCCTGTTTGAAATCATTTATGACGCCCACGCCGAGAATCAGTATTCGCCGCGCCTTGTCCTGCACCCGTTCGGTGAAGCTTCCGCGCTCGTAGACGGCCAGGTCCGTGCCGGGCGTTATGCGAATCTCATCTATCGGCCTCGTGCCGACTACGCGAGCCACTTCGCGCGTCAAGGCCCATAGCGCGGGCGCTTCCTCTTCTTTGAGCGCGCGTCCGGGGTCTTCGGATCCGTATCGTACGAAGAGCGAACGTATAAGTTTATAAACCGTCAACAGAGCGCATAAGGCCAGAATAGCCACAAGCTTGATGGGAATGCGCCCGAGCATGAAGAAACCATAGGTGACCGACGCGGCTACGGCCAGAACCAGAAAAATCACTACGGGCAGCGATATGTAATAATAGACGCCCGCGATGTTTATGAGTTGTCTGTAGTATTTCCTGAGAGGAATCTCTGCGCCCGTATCGGAGTTCGGGTCGCCTTTCTCAAGGGAGCGCAAGGTAAGGGTCGATAAAATCTTTCCCGAAAGGAACAGCAACCCCAGCCCGCCTATCCATGCCACAATCAGATAGAGCGAATAATAAGCGTAACGCCAGACCGTAGCCCGCGTCTGTACGCCGGACTCCAGAAAACTGGCCGCCGCTTCGCGCGGCAAGCCGAGGCTTTCGGCTTTCTTTATCTCATCTTCGGCAGTGAACCAATCCTCATCCATCGCGGCGCGTATGGCGTTGAAATAGTGAGTGGCCATGAGGTCGGGATGCAGGTCGACGAGCATCTTCGTGGCATTGCGAAATTCCCGCTCGTTTTCAAGATCCAGAGAGAGTTGCGCTATGAGAAGCGGATAGGACGGATCTTTTTTATCGCTTGCATAAATGCCGGCCTGCCTGGCCAGACTCAAAGCGCGCTCTTTGTCCTGACGGGTGCCCTCTTTGCTTTCGCCCGGATAGGCCAGGTACTGGGCCAGGCTTGTCAGGTTTTCGGGAGACGATTTTTTCTTGACCGCTTCCTCAAGCAGCGGCATCCCCTCTTTCACCCGTCCCGAAAGTATTAGCGATGTGCCAAGACGACGGTAGACGGCATCCAGTTCGGGGGCTTTTTTCATGACCTCTTCATATAGCCGCGCCGCCTCCTGATAATCGCCCTTGTCGAGAGCTTCTGTGGCCGCTTTGAAAGTCTCGACCGAACGCGGAGCGATTTTCTGAAGCTGTTGCCAGATGGCGCTCTCTTTTTCGATGTCGCGCTCGTAGTCTTGGGCGAACCCTTCCATCGCTATAAGGAGAATGATCACGTTTGCAATAAACCATTTCGCATTCATATTCGCGGGCTTCCTTTCTCTGTAAAACTGCGGCGATTTCCAACCGCCGGACGCGGCTTGCCTTTTAAGCCAACCGCCTCGCAGCAATGTCAAAATAACCGGCCTTGCATCAAACACGGTTATAATTCAACGCCTCTGCTTGAAGGTTCTTCATTCAATCATCAAGCGGTTTACACACCGAAACAGGACCATCAGGAACCGTGAGCCATATTAAGTGAGGTTGAAAACGGAGTCAACGATTTTTGAATAAACTTTTCGGGCGCAGCCGTGTGGCGTGCTTTATAGAGCACCTCGCAGTTGCGTTAATCGCTCCCTTCCCTTTTGTGGCGGCTTTGCTAAAACCTGTCTGTTCGCCGGAATTCAGATGGTAATCGGCCTTTGCGTGACGGGTTAAGGGGGTGAAATTCTTACATAGCCGGGGGGTAATCTTTACCTTTGCGTGGGCCGCAGTCAAGAATGCTACCTTGAGTTTTCCTATATTTTGAGACCGTTTACTGAAAATCCGCGTTCCTTATTTGACGGCATAGCTCTTGCAATACCCTGAGTGGGGCAGAGATACGGGTGATGATTACTTCACTTCCGGTCTCTTGTAAGGTTACTGTGGTGAGGGCGGTAACCACGAAAGGCGGTGCGGTAATCATTCCGCACCGCCTTTCGCTTATAATCGCGGCAGCGAGAGCATATATATTATGAGCAGAAGAATCGCTATAAAATGGTTCGCCGATTTGACAAGCACCGATTTATTCACCCGCAGCAGAAGAGATGATCCGGCCGCTCGCACCGGCTGAGGATCACATCAGTAGCCCTCTCCAACAGATCGAACGGCTAGAACCGTATCGTTCGATCTTTCAAACTTGGTTGACCCCCACCGTAAAAGGCGAGCCTTTTGGCTCGCCTTTTTTATATGGCGAAGAGAAGGCAGCCATCAGCTATCAGCTTTCAGCCATCAGCTTTCAGACCGGCGGTATGTATTCGACTTGATTGAACGGTTAGGCTCCATTCCGAACGAGCGCCTGGATACAGGCAGGTCATAAGTGACCTGCGCCTGATTGCAGATTATTCATCAGACGGAAGACTGAATACTGAAAGCTGACGGCTGATGGCTGATAAATGAAAATAGCAACACGACGGGTTTCCAAATCATCGCATTACCTCTTGCGTCCGCTCGGCTTGCCGGGCCGCTTGCTGAGACAGTAGAATTGATTAAGCTAAATAAAAGGGGACATAGATGCGCACTCTGAAACTCTTTCTGATTCTTGCACTGACACTTCCAAGCTCGACCGTTCTCGCCGTTCAAAACAATTCGGCGCAAAACAAACAGCAACTCTCCGTCGAGGAGATCATACAACGGTTCGCCACAGCCGAAAGCGAAAACAAGGCCGCGCGAAACAATTACACATTTACACAGGACGTCGACATAATGACGCTCGGAGAGGCCGGCTCCATAACAGGCCGCTTCCGCCGAACTTCGGAGATCGTCTACGACGACATCGGCAACCGCGTCGAAAAGATAACCTTTTTCCCTCCCTCGACGTTATCTGGAGCCACTATCTCGCAGGATGACCTGCGAGACCTGGGCGGAGTGCAACCTTTCGCGCTGTCGCTCGAAGACCTTCCCAGGTATCAGGTCGATTACGTTGGAAAAGAGCGGATCGATGAACTCGACTTATATGTTTTCGAGGTAAAGCCCAAACGTATAGAAAAGGGCGAGCGTTATTTTCAGGGGCGCGTATGGGTCGACGATCAGGACTTCCAGATCGTGAAGGCAGCGGGCAAAGGTGTGCCGGAGGACGAGGATAATAGATTTCCCGGCTTCGAGAGTTATCGCGAAAACATAGACGGTCGCTACTGGTTCCCGACCTATGTTTATGCGGACGATATATTGGAGTTCAAAAGATCATCGATCCACGTTCGCATGATCGTGCGCTATACGAAATACAAGAAGTTTTCAACCGACATCCGCCTCCTCGACGAGGGAGAAGTGGCTGATGAAGAAGATGTGAAGTCCGCTGAAAAAAACAAAAAGCCCGAAGGCGAAAAAGATAAAAAACCTGGCGAATCAAACCCGCCGCCACCGAAAAAACCTGTTCGCAAACCATAAACCCGTCAAGCTCGATTCACATACAGGCTCCGGCATAAATTTTTTCATGCCGGAGCCTGTATGCATTAGAGCGTCGAAAGCGGCGATTCAACAAAAGGAAGACGAAGGGTATTACTCTATCTTTTTCCTCATCTCGCGCCGCCCGAATGAATAAATTTATCGACCGTATATGTGTTAGCGGAGCCGTCATTTTACCGACATTTCCTTTCCCGATTCATACGCCAGGCGCTCGCGTTCCGCCCTCGCCCAATCGCAAATCACCTTTATGTCTTCATCCGATAGTTTGGCCTCCGGGTGAAGCGACAGATAAGACGATAGCGGCATATTGCGACCCTTGACCTCTTCGATTATTTCATCCAACTTCGCCTCCGCATCCTGCTTTTCGGCGTGCTCGCTCACTCGCGCCCAGTCGGAGAAATTCAAGTGCTTGCGCCCGTGATTTACATGATCTGTGACGAACCAGGAGGCGGGCGCGACGTTGCTGTACCAGGGCCATTTTGTTTCATTGGAATGGCAATCATAACAAGCCCGTTTGAGTATAGCGTCCACCTCCGGCGGCACCTCTGCGTGAGCCTGCAAGGTTCGCCCTGTGTCTACGGGCGGATTGGTCTTTTCAGGGCGGACTATTTGCGCGCCCATAAAAACTACCGCGAGCGCAATCCCCGACCATTTCAATATTTTCGTCATAACTTTCGCCTCCGTTTCATGGTTCAGAACAAATGATGAATGATGCAGAAAAATAGATTCATCGTTCATCATTCATCATTTCCGCTTTCTCAGAGCCATACCAGATAGAGTTCTTCTTTCCACCGTTCGAGCGCGTCCTTATCGAGGCGCATCACGCTCTCTCGCGTAACGCCCGACGGCAGCCCCACGAGCGCCACCATCCGGTCGAACACAAGGCTGCGGCGCGACTCCTCGACTCGCGCAAGCAGATGCCACAGCGAGAAGGTGTCGCGCGCTCTCGCTTCGGCGAGCACCGTCTGTAAGGCTTCATCGCCGCCATTTTCGAAATCCATCAGTTCGAGCGCGCGCCGGAACTTGTCGCTCACGTCTTCGAAGTAAGGCGTGCCCGGTCCCACATCGGGGCGCATACTGCACATCGCTCCCCTTGGGACATAAGATTCGCGCCCGTCTCGAACGAGCGCCACCCAGCCCGACGTTACGCGCAAAAAGCCCTTGCCATCATCGTCGACTTCGAGCGTATAGGCGCACCCTAGATCGATGGCTTCAGCCGAGGGGGTATTGACGAAGAAGAGTCGCGGCGGGGCGGAAATCCTCGCCTGCAATCGTCCGCGTTCCAACTCCAAACGGTTCTCGGTCATTCGCGCTTCGAGCAGACGGACGCGCGAGTTCGGATCGACTTCCACCTGTCCGATCAGACCCACACCTATTCGCGCGCGAGAACGGTCATCTGTCACAAGCAATTCTCCGACCTCAAGGCGGCCCGTACCGGTCGTGTAGTTCGACCCGATCTGCACCGTGCCCTCAAGGGCCGTGACCGACCACGAACCTCCGGTCGAGCGCAGGTAATAGAAGAAAAACATTCCGACCGCGACGACGAGTGCGGCTCCGACTATTGCAAATCGAGGCCATCGCGCGCCTGCGGCAAATGATCGCCCAACGGCCGGATCGACTGCCCGCGACCGCTCTTCAAGCAGAGCTTCTATCTCGCTCCAGAGCGACTCCGGGGCCGAGACGTGCGGGAGTTGTTCGGCCATGAGGATGCCGGTTTTTATCTCCTCGTGCTCGCGACGGCAAAGGTCGCATTTAAGTAAATGTTCCGCCACACGGCGCGACTCCGCACCGGAGAGTTCGCCGTGACAATAAGCGGATAGCCTCTTTGTAACATGTCTGCTGAACATCTTTATTCCTCTGACGGGATGGCGAGGCGCAAATGACCGAGCTTGCGCGCAAGTATCTTATGGCCGCGATTGAGCCTTGAGCCTACCGTGCCGGTCGAGCACGAGAGCGCCTCGGCTATCTCATCGTAAGAGAGCCCCTCGACGTATTTGAGCAAGATCGGCATGCGGAGTTTCGGCGTCAGTTCCGCAATCGCCGCGCGGACGGCATCGGCCACCTGCCGCCTCATATAATCGTCTTCTTGCGACCCTTGAGTTGACATGACGTTTACCTCCACTTCATCACCGAACGGGATGAACCGTCTCTGCTTTCGCTGCTCGTCCATACAGGTATTGGCCACTACGCGATAGAGCCAGGTCGTGAACTCCGATTGCCCGCGAAACTGCTTTATGCTCGTGAAGAGCTTCAAGAAGACCTGCTGGGCGATATCCTTTGCCAGCGCCTCATCATTGCTGAAATGAAGCGCTATCGAATAAACCCTGTCTTTGTGCAATTCAAACAACTCTTGAAAAGCCGCCCGCTCGCCCCGGCAGCATGCCTCGATGATTAGCTCCTCTCTGTCGCGGTCTGTCATCGCCGCCGGTTGCTCCATAAGCCTCGACCATCCACTTGATTCACACTTTAGACGCAAGAGCGCGCCGCTTTCTTCCCTTTTTCAATGACAATATACTTCAGCCATCAGCCATCAGCCATCAGCCATCAGCCATCAGCCATCAGCCGTCAGCCATCAGCCGTCAGCCATCAGCCATTAGGGCAAGTATTCAACCACAGATATCACGGATATCACAGATATCAATTTCTTTCTTCTATCTATCCGTGAAATCTGTGTGATCTGTGGTTCGAAATTTTTAGCTGATAGCTGATAGCTGATAGCTGATAGCTGATAGCTGATAACTGATAACTGAATTGCAAGGTCGCCTTTTTCGCCGCGCGTATTATATAATTCACGGCCTTATATAATCATCATTGATTTCGGGAAAGGACTTATGAAAAAAGTGAGTATGGTTTTGCGCGCGGGCCTGATCTTGATTGCAGCTTCGATACTCGTGGCGGTCGGGCTTGTTTCAATTGTGAGGACTGCCAACCCGCAGGTCGAACTTGCCGTCGACACAGCCGACTTCGATCAGGACGGGTTGCTTGCGATCTTCGGCGCGGCGAGGTTCGGCGGCCAAAGAGGGATGCCGACCGGAGCCGGTGACGTGAACGGCGATGGGTTCGACGATGTGATATTCTGCCAGATGTATGCGACCCCAGGTTCTCGCAGGCATTCCGGCCAGATCAATTTCTATCTCAGCGACGGCCGCGATAGCGGCTTTGTCGACGCCGCTCAACAACCGCCGAATATATTTACCATGTTCGGCGCAAACCCCGGCGACATCATAGGCACCTCCGTTGCCACAGGCGACATAAACGGCGACGGATTCGCTGATGTGGCGCTCGGCGCATCAGGTGACGACGGGCCGGGAAACGTGCGGTTCAATTCGGGCGCGACTTATGTCGTCTTGGGCGCGCAAGACTTCCGCCCTCCCGCAGACCTTCTTACAGCGGACGGCACGCCGCCGCCCGGCGTAATAGTCTTCTACGGGGGCGGGCCGGATTGCCGGAGCGGCATCTGGGTCGACATAGGCGACCTCGACGGCGACGGTTTCGGCGACATAGCGATGGGCGCAGACCAGGCCAACTCCGATGCGGGCCAGCACGTCGGCGGAGGCTGTGTGGTCTTCGGCGCTCCCGACCTGCCTCAAGTAATCGATCTGGCTGCGCCTCCTCCCGGCGTCCGAATGGTGCAATTGCGCGGCTCGGCCCCCGAAGAGCATTGGGGCGCGGCTCTCCACATAGGAGATATAAACAACGACGGCTTCGGCGACCTGGTTATAGGCGGCTCGATATTTCGTGACTCTGCCTCCTATGTGTCGCCGACTGATGAAACCAGCGGCCACGATGCGAGGGGCGCAGGCTTCGGCGGGCAGCGCCCTTTCTGCGGCGAGGCGTATGTACTTTACGGCTCTGCTGTCTGGCCCGATAAAATCGATCTGAGGAACCCGCCCCTTAATGCGACCCGCGTCATAGGGGCCGCAGAGTTCGACCTGCTCGGCTCGCAATTGCACAGTGCGGACATAAACGGCGACGGCAGGACCGACCTTGTACTCGGCGCGCTTCAGGCGATTGCACCCGACAATCGCGGACGCACGGGAGCGGTCTATGTCGTATATGGTTCGCCCGATGTGCCCGGAGCGACCATAGACCTGGCCGACCCTGCGGCGTCCGGTCTTAGAGTAGTGACCATCTACGGCGAAAACAATCTCGATTGCGCGGGCGATTCGGTTCGCTCTTTCGACATAAACGGGGACGGCGCGTCGGAACTCTTCGTGGGCAGCCCCGAGCACTCCTTCGAGATGAACGGGGATATGCGCGAGGGCGCGGGCGATACGAAGATCATCTTCGGCCGAAGAGATTTTCTTCCCAGTGTGATAAAGCTCTACGACCTGCCGCCGGGCCTGCGAGCATTCCGGCTGGCGGGCGCGCACGGGGACACGCAAGGGCAGGAGGGCGGCGACGAGATGTCTTATCGCCTCGCGGGCGGCGATGTCGATGGCGATGGGTTCATCGATTACATAGCCAACGCCATGCACGGCGACGGACGGAACAACAACATCATAAACACGGGCCAGGTTTACGTCTTCAGCGGACGGAAGCTCTCGGCCAAACTCGGCCTGCTGCCGCCCGACCCCGAACCCGCCCCCTTGGTCGAATCGGCCGCCCTTATTGCAAACGGCCAGGCCGTAGAGTCTGCCCTCGCCGGGCAATCGGGGCTTACGATCAACGTCGACGGCGCAGACTTCCGCGCCGACACCGAAATCATAATCAACGGCGTAGCGGTCCTCGCGCGCATACCCGATGACCCGCAACTCGCAACCATACGGAGAACGGTCGCGCTCGATGAAAACCTTTCGGTCAGAAACTCAGTCGGGTTGCTTGCCGTGCAGGTGCGAAATACCGACCCGCCGTCCGAGCTTTCCACCGCAATAATCGCAGGTCGGCTCACAGGCCCTGAGATCGGATCTGTCACGGTGAACAGGAAGTCGACCGGAGTGCTCGTATTGAAGATCAGAGGCTCGAATTTCCCCGTCGGCTCGACCGCCGTTGTGTTAAACCCGAACGGTCAGCAGATACCGCTCAAGAAAGCATCTTTCGGCAGCAGCACTTCCGGCAAAATCAAGATAAGAGCGAGTGCTGCTCCCGCACCGGGCACGGAGATTCGCATACGTGTGTCCGGTCCAAACGGCATTCAATCGAATGAGATAAAGGTCGTCGTGTAGCTATGAAAGTGATGAGCGGCGAATGATGCATATTCCCGCTCATCACTTTATGCGAGTAAAGGTATAACCAATTCAATTAATCATCGAAGCTCTTCGCTCCTCAAGTGCCGGTTGAAGAATTCGTCCATAGCATTAAACGCTGTCAACCATCTGCTGTGCAGAAGAAAATCATGCACGTCGTCTGGAAAGACTATCAACTCATGAGGTACGTTATGCGCTCGCAAGAGTTGTACAAGCCCCGTCGTCTGCGAGAAGGCCACGTTGCGGTCGTCGTCGCCGTGTATGAGCAGGACGGGCGATTTCCATTTCTCTATCGCGGCGATGGAAGAGGATTGATATGAAACGCTCTTTGGGTCTATGGAATTTCCCCAGAGATGAACGCCCGCTATGTCTACGCCTGCGGCGAAGATGTCGGAATTTCTCGCAAGCCCCTGCGCCGTGAGTATCCCGCCATAAGAGAGTCCCCAAAGCCCTATGCGTTTCGGGTCTACGTCCGGGCGGCCCTGCAAATACTTGCCGGCCGCCTGAACATCCCTGTATTCGGAATTGCCCCGCGCGCCTCGCTTCTCTGCATTTCTGAACGCCTTGCCATAGCCTATGCCGCTTCTGTAGTTGACCGATATGACGACGTAGCCCCGGCTTGCGAAATACTGATTGATGGCGTAAGCCATGTGATAGAAGTGCCTGTAGTGATAGCCGAGCAACATCTGGCGCTGCGGGCCGCCGTGAGTGAAGAGTATCGCGGGGCGGCGCTCTCCCGGTTTTATATCTTTCGGCACGAAAACCTGATTGTGAAACTTCACGCCGTCTTCGGCCGTGAGCGTGACGTTTTCAGGGACGACATGCTGATCGGCTGGAAAGTCTTTCTTCAGAGTGGGAAAGATGATTTTAGGCTTTCCACCGCTCGACCCCATCACGGCGACCGATTGCGGACGGGTTGCCGCCGCGCTGAGGATTGCAACCTTGTCGCCCGAAGCGAGCACGGCCGGGTAGGTTTCCATTTCATCGCCCGTCGTGAGTTGAACGGGCGTGCCGCCTCGCGTCGGAGTCTTCCATATATGGCGGCGGTCTATGTCGCCCACGTTCGTGCTGTAATAGAGATACTGACCATCGCTCGATAAACCGACCTGTTCGGCTATTCCGTCTCCGGGCGTGAGGTCGATTGGCTCAGTGCTGCTTCCCGAAACGGGAATCGAATAATAGTGCCGCCAGTTCTTGGGCTCGGCCAGAAAGATTATGTTATCGCCTGCCCACTCGATGCTGCGTATACTGGCGAATCCTTCATCGCCGGGCGCATTGTGCCAGACTTCGCGCGCATGACCCGTATCGACTTCGCCGACCCACAAAGAGAGCGTATAGCCTCCCGCGAATGTCGCGCTGGTCAACCCTTTGATCTCGCGTCGCTGTGCGCCTTCTTCGGGAGTTGCGCGTCTTACAGGAACGGGCGGCCTTCCGGGGAAAGGCTGTCTGCCTGATTGAACCTGCACACCAAAGGGCAGGCCGGGCCTGCGAATGAAAGCCACTCGCTTTCCATCGTGCGACCACGCGGGGCTTGTGTCGCGGTCCACGCCGGGCGAGAGGTAAGATATTTTCCTGCTCTCAAGGTCGTATATGCCGATGAGGCTGTGATCGCCGCGATTGCTGACGAAGGCGATCCTTGTGCTGTCGGGCGACCATACGGGATTGCCGTTGTTGCCGAAAGCGCGGAAGAGAGGTTTTTCGCCTTTGCCGTTCTCGGCCACGCTGCGGCTCGCGCTCACGGGGACTCTATAAATCTGACCCTCTTTTGTATAGAGTACCCACTTGCCATCGGGCGAGAGCGCGGGACTTGCAGCAACGGCGAGTCGCCGAGGTGCTCTGCCGCCTGCGGTCTTCATAGCCCATATAGCCCGCTCGCTGCCGTCGGGGTCGCTCGTAGGGTTGGCTATCCACCCGTCTCTGTTCGGCGTATGGCCTCGCACGAAGACGACCGTCGAGCCATCATCGGAAATGCGAAGATTGGTCAGATCGTTGCCATCATCTTCCAGATTGATTGTCAGCCGGACGGGTTTGAAATCGGGCGCAGCGGCGGTGTAGACGTTGCGCATGCCACGTTCATAAGCTATCCACGCGATGCGGTCGGCCTTCTTTGCTGAGACCATCTCGAACGGATAAGCCGGACTGAGCACATTTTCTATGGTGAATCTCTTTTGCGCGGACGCGCCGGGAATGGATGCAAAGACAATAATGGCAGCTATCGCAGCTACCCAGGCCCTCTTTATGCGTGACATCTCGCTGCTCCTTTCGATGCTAGTGGTATGGAGGCGCTTACCGGCCTCAAAAGGAATAAGAGCATATTTTTATGTATGAATCAGCTTCGCATCTCAAGGAGGAGCCACAACTATAGAACAAAAGCTATTGAGAATCAAAGCGGCCATCAGCCATCAGCCATCAGCCATCAGCCATCAGCCATCAGCTATCAGCCATGTGACCCCGATTAACCACAGATCGCACAGATAACACAGTGGAGGGCAGAAGCCCTCTACAAAAGATTTCTTTCTTCCGACGATCC
>JAKEHD010000063.1 GCA_022615215.1 Blastocatellia bacterium | reverse complement strand
TAATCCCCATACAACCCAGCCTACAATCTCCATGATTTCCCCTCCTTTCCGGGGTACTCTGCTTGCAAGTGCCTAACTTTGAAATATCTATCCTAAGCCCAGCCGAATTATACGCCTTCCATCCCACCTGTTCAACGAATGGCCTGTAATAAATTCCGCGTCCCTTTGCCTCTTCAATCACACCCATCGGTCGTGTCCTGCGGAGCTAGGCAGAACAATGTCGAGGGATGAATGAGGCGGCTCAAGGTGTGCTAGAATATCAGCGCAAGAAATCCTTTGCGAGAAAGGGACTCAAGCCATCATGGTCTCCGACAAAACAGGCAGGCAATTGCATGATCGCGCCACGCGCGGAGAAGAGTTGTCTGTCGAGGAACAATCGCAACTTCAAAGGTGGTACGACGCTCAGGACCGCGCTGAGAGTGATATGTTGAATATTACCGCGCCAGACGGGTCCGTGACCGCACTGCAAGCCCAGGTTGATTCGGCGCTTCAGCAGTTGGCCGCCATCACACATCGGCTTCAAGAAATTGCTGCGGAAAACGACGCTCTCCGCAATGAGAATGCGGAACTACGACGCCAAGTGGCGGATCGTATCTCACCGCAACCGGCCTGATGAGTTATGGCTATCAAGGCAAGTGTCCGTGAGCGGGTGCGCGAGCGCGCTGACTTCGCCTGCGAGTTTTGTGGAATCAGCGAAACTGACGCTGGCGGCCAACTCACTATCGATCATTATCGACCGAAAAACAAAGGCGGTGACAACGACCATACTAATTTGATCTATTGCTGCCCTCGTTGCAATCAGTACAAACTCGACTACTGGCCGACTCGTCCCGATGATTTGCAATTATGGAATCCTCGCCTTGATCCGCCCACGCACCATTTTCTTCTTCTCGATGATGGTACATTGCACCCTTTGACTGAAATAGGGGCCTTCACTTTGCGGCGGATGCGTCTCAACCGTCCACCGCTGGTGGCTCATCGCCTGCGGCGCATCCGGGCCGCAGAAGAAACTCGCTTACTCACTCATTACTGCGATTTGGTACGTCTAATCGAGCAATTGTTAATACAACAAACAGCTTTGATGGAGGAACAACAAAAACTTCTGCACGAGCAGCGGGAGTTACTCGAACAAATTCTTCACAATCGGGAAAAAAGCGGCGAGTGATGGCCGATGAATGAAAACCTCATGCCGGAATCGCTGCCAAAGGAGATTAGTTTATGCAAAGCATGAGCGAAAGCGAGTTCTTTGAATTCTGTCAGCGCCACCCTGATCTGCGCCTTGAACGCACTGCTGAAGGCGACCTGATCGTTATGCCGCCCACAGGAGGGGAAACCGGCCGTCGCAACTTTATTCTGACGGGGTTGTTCGGAATGTGGGTTGACAATGACGGCACGGGTGAAGGGTTTGATTCCTCAACCGTCTTCAGACTCCCTAACGGCGCTGACCGCTCGCCCGATGTCGCGTGGGTTCGCCGCGAGCGTTGGGAGTCTCTGACCCTGGAAGAGCGCAGGCGCTTTCCGCCCCTCTGCCCCGATTTCGTGATAGAGCTTCGCTCAGATACCGACCGCCTCAACGTGCTTCAGGAAAAGATGAATGAA
Organism: Blastocatellia bacterium; assembly: GCA_022615215.1. Taxonomy (GTDB): domain Bacteria; phylum Acidobacteriota; class Blastocatellia; order UBA7656; family UBA7656; genus JAKEHD01. The sequence continues at coordinate 8,167 of JAKEHD010000063.1, read as the reverse complement.
TATATTGAGAACGGAGCGCAACTTGGCTGGTTGATCGATCCGCTTGAAAAGAAAGTCTGGATATATCGCCCGAAGGCAGAAGTCGAATGCCTGACGGATCCCGCGACAGTGAACGGCGAGCCGGTGCTGCCGGGCTTCGTTCTCCCATTGGAGAAAATCTGGCGATGAAGGCGAACGGCGCTTTTATGAAAGTCTAATATCGAATCAGGCAATCATATTCAGACACACGTAGAGCAAGGCACCGAATAAACGATGCATTGCGTTTGATCTTTCAAAATGAACTCGGCCTGCGTGTGCCGACGGTCAGCGGGTCTTAGCCCCTAACTTCTCCGCGCACGCGGGACAGACTGTTATCTCCCTGACGCACTCTTGCCCCCTCCCGCCGGGGTCGTCCGGGCGGACGTACCTGCGGCGGTCTTTTTCCCATTTCCAGCAAGCGTTCGCTTTCTCGCGGTGAGGGTATGAAACTCTTCGGGTCTCTATGGCTATTTTGTGGGCCGGGGTGCGTGGTAAAGAAGTGTTTCCGCAATTTTCACATCTGTACATTCCTTCAGCTTTAACTGGCTTTCGGTCCCGGGTGGCTGATGTCCGGCGACGCCAGGAGTGGATTCAGATGGCTGAATCAGCTATTACCTTATGGATTCGCGCAGCGGCAGTCAAGAAACACTCGGCCGGATCGCAGCGAAACCTATGATGCGTGATGCGTTCTTTGTCCGTCGTCCGTTGTCCGTTGTCCGGCAGTCAGTGTGCTTCCGTCCGTTTGCGAAAAGATTTCTTTCATACGACGTGCGAGTGTGCTAAAGAAACGACGGACCACTGACCACTATGGGTTGAAATTTATCGCCCAAACCGAGTATGCTTCACGGGCCAGTGGAAGCACCACTCAAAAATCGGATTCACCCAAATCTCCGACAAACCAATCGAGGAATGCCAATATGAAACCTTTTGCAGTCACTCTTCTAGCAGTCATTCTCGCAAGCTTCACCTTCGCGCGCCCGGCCCTGCCCTCGGCTTATGCCGATAATGACCCCCAAGCGGCGGCGCAATCAGCATCAACCAGACCTGTCTCGGCTGCGGAGCAGGATCCCGAACCTGAACCTTCGGCTCAGGAACGGCCCGGTCCCGGCGCTCAACGCGGCAGACCCGATCAGCAGCCGGGCATACGGCCTTACAATCAGGTCATAACCAAAGATGCCAAATCCGATACAGGCGTCTTCACGGTCCATCGCATAAAGGAGCGCGTCTATTACGAAATCCCCGCCGGCGAACTCGGCAAAGATTTTCTGTGGGTCAGCCAGATCGCCAGGACCACACTCGGCGTAGGCTACGGCGGACAGTCGGCAGGCAATCGCGTGGTCAAATGGGAGAGGCAGGGAGACCGCATCTTGCTCAGAAGCGTCTCTTACGAAGTAGTCGCTGATAAAGACCAGCCTATTCACCGGGCGGTCCAGGCTGCTAACAACGACACTATAATCATGGCCTTCAACATAGCGGCCCTCGGCAAAGACGATGCTCCGGTCATAGATGTCTCCAGGTTATTTACAAGCGAGGTCACTGAATTCAGCGCAAGGACACGCCTTCGCGCTCGCGGGTTCGATCAGTCGCGCTCCTTCGTAGAGCGCGTGGTCTCGTTCCCCGAAAACATAGAGGTCGAGGCCACTCACACCTTCACGTCTCCGCCCGACACGACCGGTGGAGCAGGAGGCCGCCCGCCCGCTCCGAGTCCCTTCGGAGGAGCAGGCATGCGGCCCGGCAGCGCGACCATCATGATGCATTACAGCATGGTCAAGCTCCCCGAAAAACCGATGATGCCTCGCTTGTTCGATGAGCGCGTGGGATATTTCACAGTGCGGCAGATGGACTATGGCCTGGACGAACATCGTGCGCCTCAGCGCAGGTACATAACACGCTGGCGGCTCGAAAAGAAAGACCCCTCGGCCGCTCTCTCCGAGCCGGTCAAACCCATCGTTTATTACATAGACCCGGCCACTCCCAAAAAGTGGGTGCCTTACCTCAAGCGCGGCGTCGAGAAATGGCAGGCGGCCTTCGAAGAGGCTGGTTTCAAAAATGCCGTCATCGCCCGCGAAGCGCCTTCGCCCGGCGAAGACCCCGATTGGAGTCCCGAAGATGCGCGTTACTCGGTCATACGCTGGCTGCCCTCGACCATAGAGAACGCATCCGGCCCACACGTACACGACCCGCGCACGGGCGAAATCCTCGAAACAGATATTCAGTTCTATCACAACATCATGAACCTGCAACGCTCTTGGTACTTCTTGCAGGTCGGCCCGCTCGACAAGCGTGTGTACAAGCTCCCCATGCCGGACGATCTCATGGGCACGCTCATAGAGTATGTGGCGGCGCACGAGGTCGGCCATACGCTCGGCTTCCAGCACAATATGAAGGCGAGTTCGATGTATCCGGCCGAAAAGGTTAGAGACCGCGAGTGGGTCAAGAAGATGGGCCACACTCCGACCCTTATGGATTACTCGCGATTCAACTACGTCGCGCAGCCCGAAGACAACATAGACGTTGAAGACCTCGTGCCCGGAATCGGCCCTTACGACAGGTGGGCGACCATGTGGGGCTACAAGCCCATCCCCGGCGCGAAGTCTCCCGACGATGAAAAGAAGACTCTCGACGAGTGGGCGAGGGCGCAGGACAAGACCCCCTGGCTGAGATTTTCGACCGCCGGTTCGCGCGGGGCCGACCCCGGCGAGATAACCGAAGCCGTAGGCGATGCGGATGCGGTTCGTTCGACCGCGCTCGGTTTGAAAAACCTCGAACGGGTGTCGAACATGCTTTTGACCGCCACCACGACTCAGCCCGGCGAGCCTTATAACGACCTCGAAGAACTCTACGGGCGCATGCTCGGTCAGTGGGCGACCGAGTTGAACCACGTTGCCAACATCGTCGGAGGGTTCGACTCTCAGCAGAAACACATAGGCCAGAACGGCGTGAGGTTCGCGCCTATATCGAAAGAGCGCCAGGAGGCAGCCGTGAGCTTCCTGAACGAGAATGCCTTTGCAACTCCGAACTGGGCGATCAAGCCTGAGATTTTGAGGCGCATAGAGCCGGTCGGCGTGCTCGGTCGCGTGCGAAGCGCCCAGCTCCGCGTGCTCAACTCTTTGTTGAACTCGGCGAGATTCGGCCGCCTGGTCGAACAGGAAGCTCTGGACGGCAAGTCGGCTTACGGTCCTCTCGAATTTCTCGAAGACCTGAGAACCGGGATATGGCGCGAACTCGCGTCAGGCCCCGTGCGAATAGATGCGTACCGCCGGAATTTACAACGGGCCTACATAGAACTGATCGACGGCAAGCTGAACGGCGCTCAGGCGGTGACGGACGATCAGCGCCCCTTCCTCAGAGGCGAGTTGCAGGCGATCAATCAGTTGATAGGCCGCTCGGTAGCGCGCTCTTCGGATCGCGCTACCCGGCTTCACCTCGAAGACATGCGCGACCAGATAGCCAAAGTGCTGGACCCGAAATTCGCGCAGCCCGCGCGGCCTGCCGGTCAAACTCTACAGTTCGGCAGGCCCGGTCTGGAAGAGGGATTCGACCCGTCGGATCCGTCGGCCCCGCTCGATTGCTGGACCGATTATATCGTGCGCAGGTCCGACAATTAGGATCAGGGGTCGGGGATGTTGGAAGGATGAAGGATGAAGGATGAGGGATGAAAGCTACTCGCTTCTTTTTCATCCTTCCGCCTTCTGCCTTCATCCTTTCCGAAGGCCCCTAACCGGCCCGGTCGTTTCGCTCTGCGGGTTGCCTGTCGGATTTGAGCAGCGGGTCTTCATAATCCTTCGGTCTGCCCACGCGCCCGGCTGCGTGTTGTCCTCGCAAAGTCCATAAGGCAAGGGCCATCAAAGAGGCGTGGACGAGCAGTCCTATCAAGAGCACCGCCTGGCCCGGCAAGGGACCGACTGCGGCCCGCTCCCATAACTGTCCGAGGCTTTCTAAACGTGTCGGATGGACTATTATTTTGGCCAAATAACTGATGGCCTGTATGATGAATAGCCAGGAGTAGTTTCTTCGAAGACGGCGGCCTATTGCTTCCCAGTAGCTTATGTGGAAATGCAGGTGCGAATAATCGCGCGCAAGAGCTTCGCTCCATCCGCTGTCTGCGCGAACGCCTTCGCGCCGCAGAATCGGCCCGTAGAATCCGACCTCGAACCAACGCACTCGCGTCCGCCAGATGTCGAAATAACGATAGCGGCGTCCCTCTACGGCCAGAAACAACATGATGAGCATGGCTATCAGTATGAGCGGCAGGGGCGAGTTCTCAGGGCTGCTGAAGGTGACCGACAATGCTATGCCGGTCGTGGCTACGGCCCAGTTGGTCGTTGTGTCGAGCCGCGTCCGCCAGATTTTGCTGCGGTACATCTCTCCTCTGTACAAATGTGCCAGCACGCCAAGCTCCGCCTGATTGAAAGGCGGATCGGGCAGAGGCTTTTCCGTCGGGTTCATATCTTCCTCCTAGTCGTATAAAAAGGCCGTGATTCAACCTTGCTCTTTCGTCCTTCGTCCGGAAGCGAGTACGCTTCCGTCAGTGGTCCGTCGTTGCTCATAAGCTGTATTGCAAAGATAGAAAGACCAGCGGAATTTTACAACCGACAACGGACGAAGGACATAGCAGTGAGCTTGCTCGTTTCAATAACGTAGAAGTTGCGTTACCGGCGCAGGGTGTTGATAAGAGCTTCGCTTTCGGCAATAATCATGGTTATATTTTTAGGGTCTTCGCCTTCGAGCCGCGCTCAAAAAGGAGACTTCCGCGATGGGGCTTTTCGAAATCTATACCGGCCACAAGACCTGGGAAAGCTACCTCGGCGATCAGAACCTGATCCGTAACTTCACGAGCGCCCTGGAATCGCAAGGCCAGGATTCACTCGCCCAGACAGCCTCTTCCGTAATCAAAGTCGAGCTATCGAAAAGCGATTATCAAATCGCCATGGAGTCGGGCCTCGGCGCGCTTGGACCGTGTTCGAGCGGCAATGCGAGCGAGCCGCCATGCAGTATGGAGATGGGACTCGATAAGCTTGCGGGCGGGATAGACCTGATGGGCGCTGATTTCAATCTGTTGATAGGGGACATAATATGGCAGCTTGAGATGCAAAGGGAATCGCTCGTCAAGGTTCTACGGAGAATCCGCCTGCCCGAATTCGAAAGAAAAGCGCGAGCTTATCGAACCCGCGCCGAACGAGCTTACTATAACGGATGGCACGAAGAGGCCCTCGCCGATTTTCTGGAAGCCGAAAAACGCAACTATCCCGATTTCTCGGTCCATCGCTCTATTGCGAGCATATCTTTCTATCACATATTAGACCTTCCCCGCGCGTTGGACTATTTTCGCAAAGCCGCCAAGTACGCCCGCCCAAGCGATGCGCGCCAGTCGTCGGAAGCCCATTACTTCGCAGGGATGGTATGCGCCGTCGAGCAGCGATTCAAGGAAGCCTTCGATCATCTGACCGAAGCCGTAAACCTCAATCCCGATTCCTACGAAGCCCATTACCAGCGCGCTTCCTTTGCCGCTCTTCTCGGCGACGGGCAAGCGAGCGTAGCCGGACTCGAAAGGGCGGTCAAAGGAGACCCTCGCTACTACGAGCGCGTTCGCACAGACCCCTCATTCGATTCCGTGCGGCCGAGGGTTCAGGAATTGCTCGACCGCCTTCTTGAGCCTGTCTATGAAAAACTCGACCAGGTGAAGCAGGACGCGGAGGTGCTCAAGCGATACATCATCGCAAGACCCGAAAAACGGCAGCGCGTATCAAGCATATTTCAGAGCATAGACCGTCAGGTCTCGGAAGCCGGTTCTTATCAGGCCGGTCTCCGTTTCCTCGACACGCTCTCTCAGCTTCAATCGGAACTGAGAGAGATATACGACCTGTTCTACAAACACTATGAGATAGACACGCGCGACTACGTGCGGTCGATAGCCTTCAGCCCCGACGGGCGGCTGGTCGCTTCGGGGTTCGTGAGCGAAGGCATAAAGGTTTGGGAGGTAGACACAGGCCGGAAGTTACAATCGCTCAAGGGCCACGCATCGAGCGTGAACTCGGTCGCCTTCAGTCCCGACAGCCTGCGGCTCGCTTCCGGGAGCCGCGACAGGACTATAAAGCTGTGGGATATCGCTGCCGGGCAAGAGATTCGAACGCTTGGCGGACACGACGGCGAAGTGAGGGCAGTGACCTTCAGCCCCGATGGGCGATGGCTCGCTTCCGCGAGTCACGATCGAACGGTCAAGCTATGGGGATCGGTAACCGGGCGCGAAGTCCAGACCTTCGAGGGGCACGTTCAGCAGGTCACTTCGGCGGCCTTCAGCCCTGACGGTTGCATACTCGCATCGGGGAGCCTCGACAGAACCGTCAGGCTATGGGATGTCACCACGGGGCGCGAGATACGCACACTCGAAGGCCACACAAGGGGCGTGGAATCGGTCGCCTTCAGCTCCGACGGACGATTGCTTGCTTCGGGCGGAGAAGACAAGCTCGTCAAGCTATGGGACGTGGCTACAGGGCGTGAGGCGCAAACCCTGAGCGGGCATCGCAACGATGTGACCTCGGTCGCCTTCAGCCCCGATGGTGAATTGCTCGCCGCAGGGAGCCTGGGGCAGACGGTAAGGCTCTGGCGGCTCGGCACGGGGCGAGTGGTGAAGACGCTCTGGTACAAAGAGATCAGTTGGAATCAGGTAGCCTTCTCTCCGCGCGGCCAGTGGCTCGCGCTCGCAAGCCGCGATCTGCAACTCTGGTCCAAAGTCATACTGACCCCGGAGGAATACGCGGAAGCGAAAGCCCGCGAGGAGCGCGCTCTGCAATCGAAGCGTGAAGCCGACTGGCTGGCCGAAGAACAGGCAGCAGGCGAGTCGCTGGCCCCCGTTCTTCCTGATGAAGAATTGAGGGCCGACCGCCGCGTGGCAGGCCAGTGCGAAGTGTGCGGAACCAAGCTCAGGTTATTCGCAAAGGTCACGGGCCGCGTCCGCTGCAAAGCGCATAGAATTAAAAGATCGAAAGAGTGAAATATTCAGCCAGAGCTTGCCCGGTCTTTTTTGCGTTCAGGCATCTCTTCCAAAAACAAACCTCAGCTATCCTTTCGACCATATCTTCATTACTTGAAACAACTGAGTAACATCGCTACGTCCGCCACAATCGAATAAAGAAAGAATAGCGTGCCGTCCGGACTACAACACTATAAAAAACATCCAGGCTGTGATGGGATTTCGGAGAGATTCCCGCCTAACTATATAGGGGCGGCAGAAAGGCTGCGGCCTGCACCCCATCGAAGCTTGTGGCGCTTGGCCGTCATAATTATCGAATTACTGAGGCTCGGGGTCATACCGGGAGACGCAAACGCTAAGAAACTTTGCGCACGCATTGAACAGCAGCTAAGGCGCCTGCGCTCGGGATCCTTAGCTGGCGATGCCACGTTGCTCGGTGATGTTCTGGACCTAATCGCGGCTCCCCCGGCGGGCGGCCCCCGCTTGCGCGAGGTCCTCGCTCCACTCGGTTTAGGTCCGCTACTGTCTATTACTGCGGAGCAGGCTGTCGGCGAAGCGATCCCGGCACCTTGGAGAGGCGAGCTTCGCGAGGCGTTGCGGGCGGCGAAAACCGCTTGGGAAGAATTCTGTGAAGGTAGGAGCGAAGCGCTCACGGAGTTTCGCGAGCACATTACACGGGCGACGCAGGACCCTAACGAGCTCGGCAATCTGCAGGGCCTCTTGCGAGTCATCGGCGTCTGCGCCTCGGCCGCACAGCCGGCCATCGCAAGACGGACAGTCGAGATCGCCGCTGCGCTGCTCGCGGCGGAGAACGCAAGCGAGGCGTCTCGCATCGCGCCGTCCATTGCCACCGGGATTGAAGCTTTAACCGCCCGCCTGTCCACGGACACCCATGTGGCGGGTGGCATGCTGGTTTCACCGATGTTTTGGCTCGCGGACTCGACCGCGCCGGCCGCCCACGAGGTGCTCGCACGGATCAAGCATGCCGAGCAGGCGCTCGCGGAGTTTTTTGTCGATCGATCGAGGACCGCTCAACTTCACGCTCTCGGCCTGTCACTGTCCGCGTGCGGTGCGGTATTGCACATGCTCGGACTGTATCGGGCCGCGGATCTGGCGGTCAATATCCGCGGCCAGATTATGGCGTTTGCACAACCCGACTTCCCCCTCACGGAGGAG
>JAKEHD010000455.1 GCA_022615215.1 Blastocatellia bacterium | reverse complement strand
GTGGTCGAAATCCGGATACATCCTACATCCTTCATCCCTCATCCTTTCCGAATCCCCCTGAATAAAGCCGGAGCGGAGGTGGAGATCGCGCTGCGGAAAGGGAATCTGTATATCGTACTTGCGGAAGCAGCGGTCTATCTCGAAGTTGACACGGCTTGCGATCTGCGGGTGTTTGTGCGGCTCGTTTATCCATATACGAATCTGGAAATCGAGCGACGAATCGCCGAACCCGCTGAAATGGACTTTGGGCGGCGGCGACTCCAGGACTTCTTCGACGCTCTGGGCCGCTTCGAGTAAAGCCTTCGAGACGGTTTCCAGGTCGCTGCCATAAGCGACGCCTACGGGTACGTTCAGCCGCACGTTTTGACTTCCGTAAGAGTAGTTGATGAGCTTGTTCTGTATGAGCGCAGAATTGGGCACGATGACGGCGAGGTTTTCGTTCGTGACGATTATGGTCGAGCGTATGCTTATATTCTCCACGCGCCCCTCGACGCCGTCGTCGAGTTTGAGGCGGTCGCCGACGCGCACGGGCCTTTCGAATAGCAGTATGAACCCCGATACTATGTCTGCGGCTATGTACTGAAGCCCGAAGCCTATGCCGACCGAGAGGAAACCGAGTATGACCGCCACCCCTGTGAGGTCTACGCTGAACCCTGTCTTCATTGCAAAGAGCGCGCCGAAGGTGATTATCAGATAATGGACTATTCTGAGCAGGGTATATTGAATGCCCGCGTCCAGAGGAAGTCTGGGCAATACGCGATTCTGCAAAAACCGCCTCAAATAGCGAGAGACCAAAAACGCTATGGTTATTATCAGGAGGAACAACAGCAGGTTCCAAATCGAAACCTTGAACTGATTCGTGTTTATAAACGGATAATTCAGAACATCGATAATCTTCTGAATTATCGTATCGCCGAGCGACGGCTGTGGCGGAGGTTGTTGAAAAATCATCTATCGATACTCCTTGCAGATTCTCTCGCTCGCTTTTCACAGCATCAACCTGACAGCGAATCGCTTCCCTGATGCTGCGGGAATGAACCTGGAATTAGCTTATATATCATCGGCACATTTCAATTCAAGCGCGAGAGCAGCGGACCCGCCTTCCTCGCGCAGCGAAACCTTGCCTGATATTGACGGCTGCCGACCGCTTATCAAGGCAATTTGCCGCTCATACATTTTCCGTTCCCGTCCGCAGGCCGTCGTCCTTAAAATTCGATCAGTCTTCAGTCGTCAGTCTTCAGCCATCAGCCATCATCTCATGGTCTGATAGCTGATAGCTGATAGCTGATACTTGAGCAATCATTGGCCCGCAGATGCCAATGATTACCAATTCGCGCTAAAGAGAGGAATGATCGATGAAGAAACTCGCTGTTATGACCGTCGCACTGATGCTCGCATCGTCAATAGCAACCGGCTCTCAATCCGAGAGTGAAAAAGAGGCCGTCAGGCAAGCCGTCCTCGACTACGTTGAAGGCGTATACGAAGTCGATCCCGCGAGAATCGAAAGGAGCGTACACCCGGACCTCGCAAAACGGGGCTACTACATAAAGAGGGGAGAGACCGGGTACTCATCCGCGCCTATGAATTTTCAGCAGTTGATCGAAGTGGCCAAAAACTGGAACAAGAACAAACGCGATATGAGCAAGGCTCCCAAAGAAGTCGTCGTTTACGAAGTATTAGACCAAACGGCTTCGGCCAAACTCACAGCCGCGTGGGGAATAGATTATATGCACCTTGCGAAATACAGCGGCAAATGGATGATCGTAAACGTCCTCTGGCAGAGCCATCCCCCCAAGGCCGGAGAGGGACGCAAATAGGAGCATATACGTTGAAACCATGTTGAAATGGCTGCTTGAGCGGGTGACAGTCGCACGCTCACGGTAGTAAAGTTGCAGGGAGATGTTGAAGAGATTCAAAAAAGGAAGCCGAAGAGTATTACTCTATCTTTTTTCCTCAAAAGGAAGACTTTTTTCCTCAAGCCGCGCGTCTTTGTTCTGGACCTTGCAGGTGCTCGGATGGGGAGCCTACGGGCTTTCGATGTTCCTCGGCGCGCTGCCGCATTTCCCGACCGTGATGCTTGCGCTCGCGCACAAGCTTATATTCGTCGGCTTCGGCTTCATCATAAGCCTCGCCCTGCGCTACATCTACAAGTACCTTTGGAGGCGGCAATTCTCGTTTCCGGCGATCACGGTTGCGGCCATCTTCGGTTCGTATTTTTTCGGGCTGATATGGGCGGTCTGTTTCAACATCGCCAGGTGGTGGTTGAATCAGATGGACCTGAACCGTTTGAGGTGGTACGACTATTTCAACGGCGGGCTGAGTTATTGTTTCGTCTTCCTGGCCTGGAGCGCGCTCTACTTCGGAATAAAACATTATCAGGATTTGCAGGCGCAGAAGGAACACACCCTGAAAGCCAACTCGCTGGCACATCAGGCGCAATTGCAGATGCTCCGCTATCAGTTGAATCCGCACTTTCTCTTTAACGCCTTGAACTCGGCAAGCGCACTGATCCACGAAGACCCCGACCGCGCCGAGAAGATGCTCAACGAGTTGTCGGAATTCCTTCGCTACTCGCTGCTCAGTGACCGCGTTCATGAAGTCCCGCTCAGAGATGAGGTCGAGGCTATGCGAAACTATCTGGCGATAGAAAAAATCCGCTTCGAAGACAAGCTCGACGTGGAATTCGACATCCCCGCATCCGTCGGCGAATTCCGCGTGCCCGCATTTCTGGTGCATCCGCTCGTCGAAAACGCCATCAAGTACGGAATGCAGACGAGCGCTTTGCCGCTCAGGATTCGCCTCTCGGCAAACGAGCGAAACGGCTCGCTTCAAATCGAAGTGGCAAATACGGGCCGATGGGCCGCGCCCGAAAAAGACTCTCTTCGCCCGCCGAACGGCACGGGGATAGGACTCGAAAACGTGCGCCAGCGATTGCAACAGACTTATCCCGGACGCCATAGCTTCGACGTTCGAGAGCGTGACGGATGGATTCGCGCCATGATGGAAATCAAGAAGTACTGACCCGGCAGATGAAAAACAGCTTCAGGGCTGTGCTCGTAGACGATGAGCGATTGGCCCGCAACAAACTCAGGTCTCTGTTAGCCAGGCATCCCGAAATCCAGATAGTCGGCGAGGCAGACAGCGTCCGCAACGCCCTTGAAACCATAGAATCGCTCAGGCCCGAAGTCGTGTTTCTCGACATTCAAATGCCGGGCGAGTCGGGCTTCGATCTTTTATATAAAGCCGATGCTTCATTCAAAGTGGTGTTCGTGACGGCGTTCGACGAATATGCGATTCGCGCCTTCGAGGTGAACGCGCTCGATTATCTGCTCAAGCCGGTCAATCCCGACCGCCTCGCCCGCGCGATAGAGCGATTGTCTTCGCCCGCCGGTCAGGGCGAAAAGCCTGAGAGGGCGCTCGAATACGACGATCACCTGTTTTTATCCATAGACGAGCGGTCGAGGTTTTTGAAGATCAGCACGATCGAGTGCATAAGCGCGGCCGGTCCTTATTCGGAGATTCTGACCTCGGATAAAAAGAAGGCTATGGTGCTCAAGCCTCTGAAGGAATGGGAAGCGCGTCTGCCGGAAAAGTATTTCACGCGCATACACCGCTCGACCATAATCAACATCGAGTACGTCGAGCGCGTGGAAAAGTCATTCAATTATTCCTATCAAGTCTACCTTCGCGGCATCAAAGAGCCTTTCGTGATGAGCCGACGATACGCCTCGAAGCTGAAAGGCAAATTGAAGTAAGCGAGGGAGCAAACATGCAGGGGAGCAAACATGCAGGGGTGCAGGGGGGCAGGGGGGCAGGGGTGATCGGGTTCTGTCTTCACTGCCTTTATGGCTCCTCTGCTCCCTTGCTCCCCCGCTCCTTCTTACGCTGGTGCCGGTAGAAAGGAGTGCGTTATGGCTCCCCTGCTCCCCTGCTCCCCCGCTCCCCCGCTCCCCCGCTCCTCTGCATCATTTCGATTCCTCCGGGATTATCCGAACGAGCATCTTTTCATTGCGGCGGATGATTTCGAGCGGCGACTCTATTCCGACCCTCTCGTCGGTGAGCAAGCGATGCAGATCATCTATGCCCGCGACGGGCTGGCCGTTGAAGCCGATTATTATATCTCCGCCGATGAGACCGGCTTTTCGAGCGGGGCTATCGGGTTCTGTCGACAGAACGAGGATGCCGCTTTTGACCGTCAGGTTATGAGCGCGCGCGAGCCGGGGCGGAAGCGGGGTGTTCTGACCGCCCACGCCTATGTAGCTGCGGCGGACGCGGCCGTCTCTTATCAATCGCCCGGCGACGAACTTCGCAGTGTTGATGGCTATGGCGAAGCATAGACCCTGCGCGGGCAGTATCATCGCGGTATTTACGCCTATGACCTCGCCGCGCGAAGTGACGAGCGGCCCGCCCGAATTTCCCGGATTGAGCGCGGCGTCTGTTTGAATCACATCGTCTATCAAACGGCCTGAGCCTGCCCTCAAAGAGCGTCCGAGCGCGCTTATGACACCCGCCGTAACGGTGCATTGAAAGCCGTAAGGATTGCCTATGGCGACGACCATCTGGCCCGCTTTTATAGTCGAGGAGTCGCCCATCTGAGCCGGTGTGAGATTTTCGGCATCGATCCTTATCACGGCGAGGTCCGAGTCGGGGTCATCTCCCACAACCTGCGCGCTCGTTTTGCGGCCGTCGGAAAGAGCGACTTCGATACGGGTCGCTTCATGAATCACGTGGCTGTTAGTGAGAATGAAGCCGTCGGGTGTGAATATGAAACCTGAACCGCCCGCGTGCGGCTGATCAGGGAATAACCAGTTGAGACCGCCTCGCTCGTGAACTTCTATATTCACGACCGAAGGGCTGACGCGCTCGGCGGCGCTGATTACGGCCTGCGAGTAAGCGTCCAATAGATCATCATCGGAAGCGGTCGTGCTCGCGTGCGGCTGATCGTCTTCCGCCTCGAAGCCGCCGTTCGATACAAGTTGAAAAGCTCTCTTCATATATTCATCCCTTTTGCCCGCCTGAAGATTTCTTTCTTATAAAGATTTTTTTCTTATGTCGCGGGGTCTTTATCAGATATAACACGCTTCCTCGAACCGTGTGAAGGAGGGCCTTCAAGTGGTATAGTACCGGGGCTCAAACAACACGACCGGGTTCATATAAGCGGCGGGGCTTGAGAAATATACGGAACTGTTGCACATTATAGTTGTATGGGATCCGGAGGATTAGCTTCATGACGACTGGCAAAGTATCTGGCGAAGAGAGCCGCCTCTACAACATCGCGGAAGAATACAAACAGCGCGGGTACAGAGTAACTGTATCTCCCTCTCCCAAACGATTGCCTGGGTTCCTGAGTGAGTTTCGGCCCGACATCGTCGCAGAAGGTTCTGACGAATCAGTGGTGATCGAAGTAAAGTCTTCCGGCAGGGTGCGCGGGACTGATTACTGGAAGAAGCTATCCTCCGTCGTGCAGCAACATCCCGGATGGCGACTTGAATTAGTCGTCAATGACATATCAACCCGCCATACGCCCGAAACGATTGATAAGGAACTAATCGAGGAAAGGCTCCAAGAGGGCCGACGATTAGCCGAACAAGGAATGCTGGCTGCATCTCTGCTTATAACATGGTCTGCTGCGGAAGCTGCAATGCGTTTGGCAAGCAAGAGCCATGAAATAGAACTTCCGGATTTGCGACCTGCAACAGTTATTAGCAGACTCTATTCGGATGGTTTGCTTGAGCGGGATGAATACGATTTTTTATTGGACTGTATGCGTATAAGGAATGGCGTTGCGCATGGTTTTTGTGAAGGCCGCATAAGACCGGCTTTCCTGAAGCGGCTACAACGAATAACTTCGCGATTGTTATAATAGAATCTCATCAGGTTCATGTCTTTTAAAATCCTTCTGTCAAGCATCGGCAGGCGGAGGCTGCGAAACGAATTTCTCATGTATCCCTCAGAGTTTTGTGCGGCCCCGTTGGCGTAAAATGTTATGGAGCAACTCACTAAATGAAAGAATGTTAGTCCACGCAAGACACGCCCGGCATTGACCGAATGGTCGCGCCACTTGTACTTTGATACGGTACTACAATGGGGTTTGTGAGGATCGTTTATGATCACGCGCGTTTATATAGACAACTTTCGATGCTTCACCAACTTCGAGGTGCGCCCTGACCGCGTGAACCTGCTTATCGGCAACAACGGCGCGGGCAAGTCAACATTCATTGAGATACTGAATAATGTCATGAAATTAGCCGTTTTGGGCGAAGCTGTCGAGCAGGTATTTCCGGAAAATATGCGCACGCGTTGGGACTCCAGACCCACGCAAAGAATCGAACTCGACATCAGCGCCAACGGCGGCACCTATCAGTACATCCTTCAGCTTTCTCACGACCTCGCCCGCGAAACAGTGACTTTGCAGAAGGAAGAGGTGAAGTATGAATCACGCGCGCTGTTTCTCTATGATGATGGCGCGGTGCAACTTCACGATGATGATGGCAAGCTCAGAACGCAGGTTCCTTTTCGCGGAACACGTTCATTCCTTCCACAACTTGAGCCTCGTCCCGAGAACATCCTGCTCACATGGTTTCTTGATTTCCTGCGCGAGGTCTGGCTCATCAAACTGGACCCGACCATCATAGACCCGGAGAGCTCGATTGAATCAGACTGGCTTTACTCAGACGGTTCAAACTTCGCGTCCTGGTATCGCCACCTTTCACAAGAGCGCCCGGAGGACATGCCGAAACTATTCGAACGGCTTGGCGAGGCATTGCCGGGGTTCCGCGCCTTGAAGACTGTGAGCGCGGGGAAAGGCGGACAGAAACGCGAACTCGTCGCTGTCTTCGGCTTTGGCGATCCGGAGTTGAAGTATGAGATAGATTTCGATGACCTCTCCGACGGCGAGAGGGCTACAATCGTCCTTTATTGCCTCCTTATGGACGCAGAGGGGAAGCCGAAAACACTTCTCCTGGACGAACCGGAGAATTTCGTCGGGCTTCAGCTAATTCAACCCTGGCTCGTCGAACTCGCTGATGCGATGAGGGATGAAGGACAGCTATTTCTGGTCTCCCATCACCCGGAGGTCATCGACTATCTGGCGGCTGATCGCCCGCTGCTTTTCGAGCGACCGGGCGGAGGTCCGGCTCGTGTGCGACTGGATCCATTTGATCGCAATGAGGGTCTCAAGGCATCGCAACTTGTAGCGCGAGGGCTATTGGATGCCGGATAACCGCAAGCAACTCCGAGGAACCATCCTTGCTGAGGATAGGCGGACTGAGAGATTTTTCAGAGAACTACTCGTTCACCTTGGGTTCGATAAACGCAAGTTCATCTTTAAGACCGCACCTTCGGGCAAGGGTGACGCAGGTGCCTGGGTTAGAGTGCAGTACGTTGAGGAAGTGAACCTGCTGAGGCAGAAGAAATATCAGCAGTCGCTTTGTCTATTAGCGGCGAGGGATGGTGACAGAGATGGCTTCGCTATACTGCGCGCGGGATGAAATGACAATTTTGAGCGGAGATATATACTACGCGCGAGATAAAATGAACCTTTTTCAGCGCCGCAACC
>JAKEHD010000454.1 GCA_022615215.1 Blastocatellia bacterium | reverse complement strand
GTCGGTAGCGGAGCAGCCTCTAATGGACTGTCTGTTATGGGCGGGAGCACTACGATTCGAGGGTTTGTCATCAATCGATTCACCAATCACGGGATTGTCTGCATCGGAAACGGGAGCAATCTGATTGAGGGCAACTTCATCGGCACAAATGTCGATGGTAATGCAGTTCTTGGCAATCTTACAGGTGTGTTCCTATCCGGCACTTCAGCCAACAGTACGGTTGGCGGAACGACGGCCGGAGCGCGAAACGTAATCTCCGGCAATACGGAATCTCAGGTAAGACTACATTCCAGCATAATGACAACCAATATCATTCAGGGCAATTTCATAGGAACAGATGCCAACGGCACGGCCGCCCTGAACAACCCAGGGGATGGGATTTTTATTGTTTCTTCTAACAACACAATTGGCGGAACAACGGCCGGAGCGCGAAATATAGTATCGGGCAATGGCGAAGGCATTTTGATGCGAGGGGAACTGGACTCTGTAGTCGGCAACCTAGTACAGGGGAACTACGTCGGCACGAATTCGTCCGGGCTTGCCGCTCTGGGCAACACCGGAAATGGCGTTTCCCTTTTCTTTAGTGCGTCCAACAACACGGTTGGAGGAACATCGCCAGCCGCACGAAATATCATATCGGGTAATGGTGTGGCCGGAGTTGCCATGTGTACCTGTTTCATTGGTAATGCGACAGGCAATCTGGTTCAAGGGAACTATATAGGCACCAATGTCTCAGGTAATGCCGCCTTGGGAAATGGCCAGAACGGAGTTGGTATTCAGATATCTCCTCTAAATACAATAGGCGGAACAACAGCAGGCGCGCGCAATATCATTTCAGGCAATGGGAATTTTGGAGTCTCCATGTCGGGCCGCAATTTTCTGCAAGGCAATTTCATAGGCACTGATGTTACAGGCACAAAACCTATAGGCAATGGCGGTAGCGGAGTATTCGTGGTGGGAGGCTTCAACAATAGGATCGGAGGGACTGATGCCGGAGCAGGTAATATCATTGCCTTTAACGGCGGAAATGGAGTGGAGATTGAACCCAATTCCGGTTCCGGTACTTCCATCCTTTCAAATTCGGTCTTCTCAAACAACGGGCTTGGAATAGATTTAGGAATTGATGGCGTGACGCCGAATGACGCATGTGATGCGGACGCAGGCCCGAATAATACTCAAAACTTCCCTGTGATCGAATCGGTCTCTTCATTTACAATTCAAGGCTCTCTCACGAGCACTCCCAATACTACTTTTACAATACAACTCTTCTCAAACACCTCATGCGATGAGTCCGGCTTCGGCGAGGGGCAGACTTTTTTAGGCTCAGGCCAGGTCACTACCGACGCCAATTGTATTGCCCGGTTCAGCTTCATCACTTCCGTCCCGCCCGATAGCTTCATAACCGCGACCGCGACCGACCCGAACGGTAATACCTCTGAATTTTCGCCCTGTACTCAGACGGGCACCTCCCCCGCCGATGTCTCTATAATCCAGGTCGGCACGCCCGACCCTGTGCTACCGGGCGGAAATATCACCTACACGATGACGGTCACAAACAACGGGCCGGGCGTCGCTAAAAATATCACCCTCACCAATCCGGTTCCGCTCAATACCACCTTTCAATCGCTCGTCGCGCCTCCGGCATGGACTTGCAGCACTCCACAGGAAGGCAGCACCGGCCTTGTGAATTGCACGATGACCTCGCTTGATCCAAACGCTTCATCCGCGTTCGTGATGGTCGTGAAGGTGAACCCCGATGCGCCGGCCGGTACGATCATCACCAATGCGACGAATGTGTTTGGCAGCACTGACGATCCGAACGCGATCAACAACATCGCCAGAACGATGACGACTGTCACAAATGAGACCCCGAACCTGACCGACCTGTCGCTTGCGATCACGGGCTCGCCCGACACTGTTGCAGCGGGCCAGCAAATAACCTATACCTTCACGGCCAGCAACGCAGGGCCGGACATCGCACACGGAGTCGGGGTTATTGCTTTGATTCCGGAAGAGACCAGCCTGGCTTCGGTCTCTACAAGCCAGGGCACATTCAACGTGCCGCCAATAGGTGACAGAAGATTGATAGCCTTCTCGCTCGGCCAGATTTCAGCAGGCGGCTCAGTGACGATGACTGTGGTTGCCAACGTGCTTGCAGTTTCAGGCTCCACATTGAGAGCCAGCGGATTGTCTACGACCACCACCCTCGACCCGAACCTGGATAACAACGCTTCATCCGTAGAAACGCAGGTTCGAGGAGGCGGCTTCTTTGAATTATCATGGGATCAGCCTCCCTCGACGCCCGACGATCCGACGCCCGCCCCGGCCAACGTCCGAGCAGGTATCGCCATCCTTGTGAGCGATACCCTTCCGATACCAGGACTCTTTTCATGGGCCGGTCGGATTAATAATGAAAGCCTGATTTCCGGCAAAGGGATATTCCCGCTGGAGGATGGTCCCTGCACTCTTGTCCAGGTCAACATATACAAATCCGAGCAGCAGCCCGTAGCGGCCATACCTGAAAACCTCTGGAAGGTCGTATCGCCCGACGAATTGAAGACGACCATGACAGTGGCCCCGGCCGGGTCTTTCTACGCGCTGACGAGTGTGTGGGATTGCAATGGGATGATGATGGAGAGTTCGCGCTCGAACCAGCTTGCGATTCCCGCAGGCCCCACTATTGATGAGGTCACTCTAACAGGAAAGTTGAAGGCGACGGGCAGCGGATTTGCCAGGGGGCTGGAGGTTTTCATAGACGGGGTTGGTTTTGAGAAGCAGGCGAAGGTCAAGAAGAACAACACGCTTGTTAAACAGAAGGGCAAACTCACGGATGGCAGAACGCTGGCCGAGGCGGTGACTTCGGGACAGGCCGTGCTGATAAGTTTCAGAAACCCCGACGGAGGCATCTCAAGCCTGATCTTCCTACGGGAGTAGCGCGCAATTCGGGCGATTCATTTGCGATCACAAAGCCGGATCGGTAATCAAATATCTATAGCATATTGCATTTTGATGTGCGGGTCCGCCATGACGCCTCATTTGGAGTGCGGCGGCTCGACGCCGCTTTCCCCTTTGCTTTTACTTTAATCTCTTGCGAAGCGCCAGGCCAAAGCTGCGCCAGGTCGCCGCACTCCAAAGCCTTCTTCAAGAATTGAGAAGCGCGTCCCAGCGATATGCAATTTGCGATTCGCTCGCCCTTTTGGCGCGCTCTATTACGAGGTCGGCCATCGCGCTCACTACCCAGGGGAAGTACCTTTCGGTGAGCGAAGAGATGTCGAAGTCGGGCGCTGAGTTCATGAAGTCTATTGCAAAGGGAACGCCGTCGCGCACGGCGAACTCGACCGTGTTCATGTCATAGCCGAGAGCTTCGTTGATCTTGATCGCATCCGCTCTTATGCGTTCGACAAGTGAGGGGTCGAGCGCCTGATCCACATCGCGGTATCGTTCGAAATGAGGTTTGCGCGGATCCCAATTGGTGATCAATATATTCGTCTTTCCTACGCAGAGACAGCGCACGTACTGCTCCCATTGGATGAACTCTTGCAGCATCATGCAGAGGCGGCCCGTCCGGTTATAAACCGCGAGCAATTCCTCCAGGCTGCCTACCGCGTGTACGTCTTTCCAGCCCCCGCCCCAGTGCGGTTTCAGTATGGCGGGCAGGCCCGTGTAAGCGGCTATGGCTTGCCAGTCGAGCGGCGACTTCAGGTTGCTGAGGGTTTCGGAAATGACATCTTCGGGATAATCGCGCGAGGGCAGAATGAGCGTCTTAGGCACACGGATTCCGAGCCGCTCGACGAGCGCCGTGCCGAAGAATTTATCGTCGGCCAGACGCCAGAAGGGATTGTTTATGACGACCGTGCCCGAAAGCGCCGCCGCTTTCAGATACGGCTGATAGAAGACGACTTCGTGCGATATGCGATCTACGATGACGCGGTAAGGGCAGGGCGCAGCGGAAGAGATTTCGCCGACTTTGATGTATTCGGCCGTCACGCCCGCATCGCGATTGTTTATCTCAAGAATCAGGGCATCGGGAAACGAACGCTCCCGGCCCACGAGCAGTCCCGCTTTCAACATAAGACCTTCTCCAAAGAAACTCGCCCGGTATCAGCTATCAGCTATCAGCTATCAGGGTAAGTATTCAACCACAGATAGCACAGATAGCACAAAAATATCTGAGAAATCTGTGTAATCTGTGGTTCAGAACTTTTGGCTGATGACTGATGACTGACGTTTGTTGCTTACATGGCGCAGCCGGATATAAAGATTTCTTTCTCAAGATTTCTTTCCTGTCGAGACGACCGGCAAGTATAACCAAATTGCCGAGACTTGCGAAAGCCGGTCTCGCATGGCTATAGTTCCAATTCGATAAGGATTATGGATAAAAAAGAGATCACGCTTGGGCACAGTCCCGACCCGGACGATGCATTCATGTTTTATGCGCTCGCTGCCGAAAAGATCGACACCGAGGGCCTCACCTTTCGTCACGTCATCCAGGACATAGAGACGCTCAACCGCCGCGCTATGGAAGCCGATCTCGACGTGACGGCCATATCCATGCACGCTTACGCCTACGTGCTCGACCAGTACGCGCTGCTCGTGTCGGGAGCTTCGATGGGCGACGGCTACGGGCCGCTCGTCGTAGCGCGCGAGCAGATGAGCTTGAATCAATTGCGCGATGTGAAGATAGCCGTGCCCGGAAAGATGACCACCGCTTACCTGACCCTGCGCCTCTGCGTAGGCGACCTCGATGCGGTAGTGATTCCTTTCGACCGCATAATGGATGCGGTCGAGCGCGGCGAAGCCGACGCGGGACTGCTGATTCACGAAGGCCAGTTG
This sequence comes from Blastocatellia bacterium, assembly GCA_022615215.1. Classification (GTDB taxonomy): domain Bacteria; phylum Acidobacteriota; class Blastocatellia; order UBA7656; family UBA7656; genus JAKEHD01. The sequence continues at coordinate 602 of JAKEHD010000454.1, read as the reverse complement.
ACCTACAGCGCGCGAGGGTTCGAAAAGGTGATAGACCTGGGCGAGTGGTGGAAGATAGAGACGGGACTGCCGCTCCCGCTCGGCGGGAATGCCATAAGGAAATCACTTGGCCAGGAGCTCATAGAAAAAGTTTCGCGCCTCCTGAGTGAATCAATCGAATACGGCCTTGCTCATAGAGAAGACGCCGTGCGCCACAGCATGGCTTACGCTCGCGGCATGGAGACCGATCTGACGGACAAATTCGTCGGAATGTACGTCAACGACTACACGATAGACTACGGCGAGCGTGGCCGCGAGGCCGTCAAGTTGCTGCTCCAACGCGGTCACGATGCGGGCATAATCCCGCGCCCTGTTCAATTGGAGTTTGCCTGATCGTTTCTGGTGGCGAGAGATTTTCACGCCCGGCAAAAAAACGGACAGGGAGCAGTAGCTGAGCTAATCAAAGACCAAATCATAAACTCTGAATCTGATGTTGTGGTAATTGATGGGGTTCGTTCAAATGCTGAAATTGATGTTCTAAAAAAAATTGCGACAGTAAAGATTTTGTCAATTCATGCATCCAACATTACACGGTACAATTTCTTGACTACGCGTAAGAGATC
>JAKEHD010000453.1 GCA_022615215.1 Blastocatellia bacterium | reverse complement strand
TGCGAGAGAGACGCCCTGGACGCAATGTGAGTGCGGGCAGGCGCTTGATTTTGTGGTTGAGGGGTCGGCGTGCGTGATGTGACATGTGCGGGCGTGCTCAACCTGTCGCTTCTCGTAGGCATCGGCGTTTGCTAAATCGAACCTTATGAGATTGGTACACTCACCCGATGATAGGAGCGGAGTTGAGAGTTCAACCTTCAGGTTGCTGGCGCTCCAATCCGGCAAGCTAAAGCTTGAACTCTGTACTTCATCTCTGTCCCGATCTTGTGTGGTTCGATTTAGCTGATAGCTGATAGCTGATAGCTGATAAGAAGAAGTATCATGGTCGACCCTCGAACAGGTCACGGCCCTCGACCAGAGCGCGCATCTTTCGGTCTACGACGTTACGGTATAGCATCCAGAAACCACAGTCCGGGTGTATGTATTTGAGTCGGCCTTCGCCTACCGTCTTTATGATCATCTCAATGCGGCTGGCTATCAGTTGCGGGCTTTCGATTTCGTTGTCCTTGATATCGATTACGCCTATGCCGAGACGTATTTTCGGGTCCAGGTCGCCGAACACTTCCAGTTCATCGTAGCCCCGGCGAGCAAACTCCAGGACGAGGTGATCGGCGTGCAGCTTGTTCAGAAACGGAATCAGGTTGCGCCAGAATCCTCGCTCTCGCGTCTGTCCTCCGTAGTTGCCGAAACATATATGAACGGCCGCTTCGTTGGGCACGCCGTCCAGCACATGATTGATGGCTTCTGCGGCCCAGGACGTATCTTCGGGGTGGCCGACGATGCTCGCCTCATCGAGTTGAACCACATCGGCCTCGACCGATTCCAACTGGCGGCGCAGCACCTCGGCGATGTCAAGCCCCAGGTCCGCTCGCTCCTTGTAGTGGCAATCCATGAGCGAGCGCGCCAGCATGTGAGGTCCCGTGCAGGTACACTTCAGAGGGAAGGTCGTCAGCGCGCGAACCGATTCGTAGTCCCTGACAAGATTGAGCGTCCCGGCTTCGACCTTGCTTACAACCATCCCTGCGGGCAGAGACCGAGAGCCGAGAGCGCGGTCGTGATAGAAATGTTGAAGCTCGGCTACCCGGAATTGCTTGCGAATGCCTTCCATCTGCCCGACGAAGTAGTCGACCATGCCGTTGGCTTCCGGGTGGCTGGGGTCGAAGCGCGACAGTTCGCCATCCGCTATGAGGTCGAGGCCCGCCAACTCCTGCGTCTTTAGAACGACCATCACGGCGTCGCGCAAGACAAGGCTGGACGTGTTGCCCACCAGCCACGAGGGAACCGGATAGCTTCCGACTACTGTAGTCTTTATGCGCTCGCTCATCGTGCGATCACTCTCTTTATCATCGGCACACGAGTCTCAGTTATTTGCGTCGTCGGCTGCGGCCCGCTCGAATATCTCTCGCATTGCGGGCGGAAGCCGCCGAGACCTGGAACTCTGGCGATCTATGCAAACGGCCGTGACGTACCCTTCGGCCAGGAGCGCGCGGTCAGGAACGCTCAAAACCTCGAACTCCATGCGCACGGTCTTCTCGCCTTTCAGTCGCGTTCGAACGCGGACGAATATAGCTTCTTCAGCGCGAATAGGCTTATGAAACTTCGCAAAGGTTTCGACCCTCGGCATCCATATATCATATTCATTGTAAAGGTTCATTCTCTCCACTCCGGCAGAGCGAAACAACTCTGCCTCGGCGTATTCCACGAACCGAAAAAATGAGCATAGTAGACCAGCCCCGCCGGATCGGCATCATCCCAGTAAGTCTGCAAACGGGTTTCGAACATCGCTCAACCTCAAGAAGTATTTCCAGTCGAATCTATCAAATGATTACTCATAACGCAAAACAATGAAGCCCGTCTTGTGATAGAATTTCGGCGGAGTGTAAAACTAATGACCACCTCTCTGACCGTTTCAGAAAATATCTTGCGCCGCGATGAGGGCGGTGTTTGGCGTGTTGGAAACAGTCGCGTTTCGCTCGACTCGGTAATTTATGCTTTCAACGAAGGCGCGAGCGCGGAGGAGATCGTCTGGCGATTCTCCACTCTCGATTTAGTCCAAGTCTATTCCGTTATAAGCTACTACCTACAGAACCGCGACGAAGTCGAAGATTACCTTCGAAACAGGGAACAACAACGCGCCGAACTCAGGAGAGAAATCGAGAACCGCTTCAGTCCGCAAGGCATTCGTGAACGCTTGCTCGCTCGCCGAACCCAGAAGAAATGATTCGCTTTCTCACTGATGAAGACTTCGATGGGCGTATCGTGCGCGGATTGGTGCGTCGGCTGCCGCAGATCGACCTCGTGCGCGCGCAAGACGCCGGGTTGCAATCGGCCCAGGATACGGAAGTGCTGGCATGGGCGGCAGAAGAAGGAAGAGTTCTCTTGACGCACGATGTTACAACGATGTCGGTTCATGCTTACGAGCGAATCGCAAACGGACTGCTTATGCCAGGCGTGTTTGAAATGTCGCAAAGCCTCCCCATAGGTAAAGCGATTGAAGAATTGATCGTACTGGCCGAATGCAGTTTGGAAGGCGAATGGGAAGGACAGGTCCGCTTCTTACCGCTGTGAACGCAAACTCATTTCCGAACCGAAACAACGTGCGGCAAATAGAAGCCTGAAAACAACAGCGCGGCAGCCTGTCAGATTACCGCGCTGTTTGAGTTTTACTTCGCCGATGGCATTCCTTTCTTCAAATTCGTCTCCTCCCGCGGCCGCGTGCAGCGTGACGTCGTCGCCCCCGACGAAACGGGGTGGAAGGTCGGCGGGCGGCTGTGGTGGCTGTGGGTGTTCGTGACCCGGACCGTGACGGTCTACGCGATCCAACCCGGGCGCGGCTACCCGCAGGCGACCGCGATCCTGGGCCCCGCCTACGCCGGCGTGCTCGTGCGCGACGGCTGGGCCCCGTACCGCAAGCTGGCGCACGCCACGCACCAGACGTGCCTCGCGCACT
>JAKEHD010000062.1 GCA_022615215.1 Blastocatellia bacterium | reverse complement strand
GTCGAAGCCGCAAAGCAGTCGGTGGCCCGCATCGCCGAGCTTTATGAGCATTTCGAGCGAATAGGCGACCGCGCCGGTCAACACCACGCCGAGGTGCTGGCTTTAACGGGCCGCAACCGCGCGCGATGGAGCGGCAAGGCCGAAGAAGCGCGGATTTTTGAAGACTGGCTCTTCAATCACTGATCCTCTGTGTGCCCGCATAAATCCGAATCGCCAACAAGGCGTAGAGACCTGAGACCGCCGCTGAAGATGACGCGGCGGTCTCGCTTCGTTTGAACCCGCATCCGCTCAAATATCCGTCACTAAAAAAAAATTTTTACGGGTGCATTATTTTGCCTTCGTTTTCCGTCAATCCATAATGTGGAAGATTTATTCGGAGGTAACTACAATGTATCGCCCTACGATATTCAAGAAAGCAGGAATATGGATCGCGCTCTCTCTCATTCTAATATCAACCGCGCTCGCCCGACCGAACGGGCAAAGCGCTTCAAAGCAGACACAGACTCGCCGCCCCCGCCTGATTAAAGCATTCATAGTGGACTACCGGCTGTCGGCGCTCAGGCGTGAGCCTGACATGCAGTCTGAGGTGATAAAGCGTCTGAGCATCGGCCGCCCGGTCTACATCATAGGGTCGAAGAGCGGCGGAGAAGGCCAGCCCAGGTTCTATAGAGTGGCCGTATCCAGGCGAACGCGCGGATGGATTCACGAATCCGCTATCGCAGTGCCGGGACGCGCGGGCGAACCGGAGCGGGTGATGAAGCTGATCACAGACACCCGCGACGGGCTGAACCGTATAGCGATTTGCCGACTCTTTATAGATAGGTTCGGCCGCTCGCCGCTCCTGCCGCGCGCGATGTTCGCAATGGCAGAAGAGTCCGACGATGCAGGCACCTCGCTTACCCGCAACGCGCGCAAGCGGCTCGCAAAAGTAGGGGAAGAGGGGAACGACGTCGATGTGCGCGATTATTACCTGAGCGATACGGGGCTTGACCGTTATAGCAGGCTGCACATCAAGTTCGACTTCAACCCGGACACTAACCGGTATGTTTATGACGGGCAGGCATACCGCGACATCATCAAGCGATTTCCCGATAGCGACGAAGCCGTGCGTGCGCGCGTGCGCCTGGCCAGAATGGAGAAGAGGCTGGCGCGAAGATAGTTTGTAAAAGGAAACAGCGACGGCGGAGCACGCACCCTTGAGCATGGAATCGAGCCGAGCGATGAGATTGTTTTCGTTATAGCGCTTCTGCTTCTTGCAAATCGCGCGGGTTTCGGTTTAGATTTTCGTCGTTTGAAAATTCACCGCGCGGTGGTCAACCAAACGCGTAAAGATAACGGAGGGATTAAAACATGCCAAGAGGACCCTGCCCTGAATGCGATGCGGAAGTTCAGGTGGATGAGGATACGGACAAAGGCGATATAGTCGAGTGCCATGAGTGCGGCGCAGTATTGGAAGTCGTCGGTCTGGACCCTATCGAGCTAGACCTGGCAATGGAAGACGAGGAAGAAGACTGGACCGAATCGTAGACCGGGCGCCGGAGAGCCGGTAACATCACACATTCAATAGGTAGTTCTATAAAGAAGCCGCCGCCGGAGTGGCTTCTTTTCTTATGCGCAGCATCGAAAGCCGCGAATCGTTTCTCTTGGCATCCTCGCGCGATTGTTTCCGAGCGGCGCGCGATATAAAATAGGTCTTCGCTTTCAGTTTGCAAGACCGCAAGAGGGGGCTAATGAATACCGGCGAAAACGGAAATTCCAGGAAGAAATCCAAAAGTCTGCGCGTGCTCTTCAATTGCCAGAAGTGCCCGGCCTATTGTTGCAGCTACGACAGAATCGAAACCACGAGGCGCGACATACATCGCCTGGCAAAGCACTTTCAAATCAGCTACACACAGGCCGAAAAGCGATATACCAAGATCGCTTATGGCGACCGTGTGCTTCGCCAGAGAAAGGACCATATATTCAAAAAGGTCTGTCAGTTTCTCGATTCCGAAACGCGGCGCTGCACCATCTACGAAGCACGCCCGGAGGTCTGCCGCGATTATCCCGACAGTCTGCGCTGCGGCTATTATGACTTTCTAGCTTCGGAGCGCCGCCGCCAGGACGATGAAGAATTCATCCCGTCGGCTTAGAGCACGAATGCAAGATTACGACGCGCAATCCGACATGCTTATGCACGGCCTGCTTAATGTGTGAGCGCCACTTCACCTCTTGAGCCTTGAGCATCGCAAATCCAAAACGAGGAAAGCCGCTCGCAAGTCCCGCCCGCCGGGCAGCTTTCGATATACTGAGCCGGGTCGAAGCGGAAGGCGCGTATTCTACTCTTCTCATCGCCTCGCTTCACGAGTCGCGTCTATCGCGCGAAGACCGCGCCCTCGCTCAGGAAATAATTCTCGGAGTGCTCCGTTGGCAGAAGTCGCTCGATTATTTCATCGAGCGATATTCCAAGCGCCCCGTCGAACGACTCGACCGACAGGTTCTGATCGCGCTTCGCATGGGCATATATCAACTCCGCCACCTCACCCGCATTCCGCCGCGCGCGGCGGTCAATGAGTCGGTCAACCTGGTCAAGAGCGCGGGCACTCGAAGCGCCGCAGGTATGGTGAATGCCGTGCTGCGCAAAGCCTCGCGCCACCTCGATGAAAGAGCCGGTGAGACCATAGAAGACCCAATGGAGAGAGCGGCGGTCGAGCTATCGCACCCGCGCTGGCTGATCGAGCGATGGAGCGCCTGGCTCGGCGAAGAGGAGTCGCAAAGACTGGCCCTCGCCAACAATCAACCGCCGCCCGTAGCGTTTCGCGTGAACACACTGCGCTCGACCGCAGATGAAGTCCTGTCTTCGCTCCAATCGAAGAACGTGACCGTCAGGCCGTCAGACCTCGTGCCCGGAGCTTTCGTCGTCGAGCGGGGCGGGATGGACGAGGTGATGAAGGCAGTCGAAGGCGGCCTGATTTACATTCAGGATGAAGCATCGCAGATGGTTTCATTGCTCCTCGACGTGAAGAGAGGCCATAGAGTTCTGGACCTGTGCGCGGCACCGGGTTCGAAGTCCTCTCATATCGCGGCGCTTGCGGGCGACGATTGCTGGATCATGGCCTGTGACCTGCACCATCATCGGCTCGTCACGCTCATGGAAATCTGTCGGCGGCTCAACGCGCGCTCGATTGATGCGGTCGCTCTCGATGCGACGCGCGAGTTGCCGATAATCGATAGCGCGAAGAAGTTCGATCGCGTGCTCATCGACGCGCCGTGCTCAGGAACGGGGACTCTGAGGAGAAATCCTGAAATCAAGTGGCGGCTCGCCCCCGAAGATGTGAGCCGTCTGGCCGAGGTTCAACTAGATCTGCTGACCCGTGCCGTCGACATGCTTGCTAGTGAAGGACGGTTGGTTTATTCGACCTGTTCTATCGAGCGTGAAGAGAACGAAGAGGTGATTGAAAAATTCATAAAGGGCGGCTCGCCGCTTCGATTGATTCGACCTGATCGAGAAAGAAATCTTTATCAGGAAAGAAATCTTTACGCGCGCGCTGATCTCATCACCGAGCAAAGGTTCGTAAGAACTTTTCCTCATCGCCACACGACGGATGGGTTCTTCGCCGCCGTGTTCGAGAAGGTATAATGATCGCCGAAATCTTTTTTCAACCCCGGAGGTGCTTTTTGATGAAACGTGTGTTCGTGGGTATCGCGATAGCAGCGGCGGTCTTTATCAGCGCATTCGCTCAGAGCACAGAAAGCAAAGTCGCCGCCGCTCAACGGAACGCTCAACAAAAGACGCAAGTGGTGATTCTCGGCACAGGCACCCCTAACGCCGACCCTGAACGGTCGGGGCCTTCGGTCGCTGTCGTCATAAACGACGTGCCATACATAGTCGACTTCGGGCCGGGGATAGTGAGGCGGGCCGCTGCCGCTCACAAAAAAGGAGTCAAGGGACTCGCGGTCGAAAATCTAAAGAGGGCATTCGTGACGCACCTGCACTCGGATCACACGGCCGGATTTCCCGACCTTATATTCACGCCCTGGGTTCTGGATCGCAGCGACCCTCTGGAAGTCTATGGCCCTCCGGGCACAAAAGCGATGGCCGAACACATTTTGAAGGCTTACGAGCGAGACATAGACATTCGCATAAACGGCCTGGAACCGGGCAACAAGACAGGCTATAAGGTGAACGCTCACGAAATCAAACCGGGCATTGTCTACAAAGATGAGAACGTGACGGTCAAGGCATTCCTGGTCCATCACGGCTCCTGGCCCGAAGCTTTCGGCTACAGGTTCGAGACCCCTGACCGCACCGTCGTCATATCGGGCGATTGCACCCCTAGCGAGAGCGTCATAGAGAATTGCAACGGGTGCGATGTGCTCATTCACGAGGTCTATTCTCACAAGAAGTTCTTCACTCGCCCGCCCGAATGGCAGAAGTATCATTCCAACTTTCATACCTCTACGCGCGAACTGGCGGAGATTGCAAAGCGGGCAAGGCCCGGCTTGGTGGTTCTCTACCATCAACTGTTCTGGGGCGCGACCGATGATGACTTGGTGAAAGAGGTGCAGGAGATTTACAAAGGCAAAGTTGTATCGGGCCGGGATCTAGAGGTCTACTGACGATATCAGCGCCCCGACCGTAAGGGAGGGGATAATCACTGACGCTATCAGTAGCCCGACCGTGAGGGAGGGGACGCTATCAGTAGCCCGACCGTGAGGGAGGGGATAATTTGAACGAATCAGTGACGCTTGAAGACATCGAACGCGCGAGCGATTCGATAGCCGGTATCGCGCGCCATACTCCACTTGAGCGTTCGCGCCGGCTTTCGCGCAAGCATGCATGCGATGTGTTGCT
>JAKEHD010000452.1 GCA_022615215.1 Blastocatellia bacterium | reverse complement strand
CTGGACCTGTTCCCGGAATTGCTGCATACGCAACTCCGTTTTCTGCAACTCTGCGGCAAACTGCGCCTGTTGTTCCAGGATGAATTGAATCGCTCTTTCCACCTCTTCGTTGGTCATAAGATCCCTCCTTTCATTGTCGCCAAGCGGCTCCTACTCGCCCTTCGCTTTGCGTACTTCTGCGGTCAGCGCCGGAACTATTTCGAAGAGATCGCCGACTATGCCGTAGTCGGCCAGGTCGAAGATGGGAGCTTCGGGGTCTTTGTTTATGGCAACGATGGTCTGAGAATTCTTCATGCCGACCACATGCTGAATCGCCCCCGATATGCCGACCGCAAGGTAGAGCTTCGGCGCGACAGTCTGACCTGAGCTTCCGATCTGGCGGTCCATCGGCAGCCATTCGTTATCGCATATAGGACGCGAGGCGGCGATCTCTGCGCCCATCGCCTCAGCGAGTTCCTGCACGATGGAGAGATTTTCCTGGCTCTTGATTCCGCGACCTACTGCCACAATGAGCGGGGCCTGAGTGAGATCGACGGCCTGTTTGGTTTCTTGAAAAGCGGCTTCGGGTTCGGTGCGTAACCGGACGCCTTCCATCTCGACTTCGAGCGGCTTTATGGGAGCAGGCTGCTCGCCCGCTTCCGCAAGGTCCGCTCTGTAAGAGCCTGCCTGAAAAGAGGCAAATACCGGCGCTTCGGCCTGCACGCGAACATCCGTGTTTATCTTGCCCTGAAAAATCTGACGAGTGAAGACCGTCTCGCCTCCTTCGACGCGAAAGCATAAGCAGTCGGTCACGAAAGTTTTGCCCATAGTCGAAGCGAGTATGGGGGCGAAGTCGCGCACGCGATATGTATGACTCAGGATGACGTATCGGGGACTGAGTTGCTCGATAGCCTGCTTCAACGCCGCCACATAACCGTCGGGCGTATAAGAGGCAAGCTTGTCGTCCGTGACCGTATAGACGGCTTCGAGTTTTTTGCCTGCCACCTCCGTTGCCACAGCGGACACATCGCGTCCGAGCACTACGGCCGACACTTTATCGCCGGTCTCTGCCGCCATGCGTTGAGCCGCGACCATTGCTTCAAGCGAGGTGCGATTGAGCACCCCGTCCCTCTGTTCTATGAAAAGTAGTATCCCTTCGCTCATCGGTCCTCCAAAATCAGCCTTCAGTCATCAGTCATCAGCTATCAGCTTATTCTACTGATAGCTGACGGCTGACGGCTGATAGCTGAATCTATAGCACGCGGGCGTCGAATCGCAGCTTCTCGACGAGTTTGGCTGCGGCCTCGGCGGGCTTGCCTTCGATCATTTCGGTCTGCTTGGACTTCAGCGGCAGGTAAGCGCGCTCTATCACCTGAGCGGGTTTCAGGTCGTCTGCGGTAAGTCCGAGGTCTGCCGCCTTGACTTCGCGTAGCTCTTTTTTCTTTGCCGCCATTATGCCTTTGAGCGTGGCGTATCGAAGCTGGTTGATGCCCGATTGTATGGTCAGAAGCGCAGGCAAGGGAATCTTCACCCACTGAAACCATCCGCTCTCAAGCTCACGTTTTACGCGCACGCCACCCTCTTCGGGCTGCACCTCCATGGCGATTGTGGCGCTTGAGAGTCCCAACCGTTCGGCGATCACAAGCCCCACCTGCGCGAAGCCGTAATCGTCCGATTGAAGCCCCGTAAATACCAGGTCGAATTTTTCATCCTTGAGCGCGGCGGCGAGCGCGCGGCCTATGCCTGCGGCGTCCGAAGCGTGATCGAATGCTTCATCATAGAGATGAATGGCGCGGTCGGCCCCTTTGGCGAGCGCCTCTTTTATAGATTGGCGGACGCGCTCCGGTCCCATGCATATCACTATGACTTCGCCGCCGTGCTTCTCTTTCTGGCGCAGCGCCTCTTCAAGGGCGTAGGCGTCCGCTTCGCTCATCTCATAGCTGAGGTCGCGGTCGTCTATCCATTTGCCGTCGGCGGCGATTCTCAGGATCGAATCCTTCTTTGGCACCTGCTTCAAACAAACGACTATGTTCATGTCGGTCCTTTATTCGATAAAAATATTGATGATGCGTGATGCGTTCTATGCAGGGGGGGCAGAGGTGCAAAGGTGCAGAGGTGCTTTTCCTCTTGTGCGGCTCCCCCGCTCCTCCGCTCCCCTGCTCCCCTGCTTCCCTCACGTATCACGTTGGATGAAAGCCGGACTCGCAGCGATGATTCATGCCCCGTTGGTTTCTTCGTACCGCTTCATCAACAAAGCGGCGTTCGTGCCGCCGAAGCCGAAAGAGTTCGAGAGCGCGTAACGAATCGGAACACGCCGCGAAACATTCGGCACATAGTCGAGGTCGCAATCCGGGTCCGGGGTTTCATAATTGGCCGTCGGCGGTATGGCCTGATTGTAGAGGGCGAGGGCGAGTATGCCGGCCTCGACTCCGCCCGCCGCGCCGAGCAGGTGCCCCATCATGGACTTGGTGGAACTGACCGGAATCGAATACGCCGAGTCGCCGAAGACCGCCTTGATGGCCAGAGTCTCAAGCTTGTCGTTGTAATGAGTCGAGGTGCCGTGCGCGTTGATGTAATCGACCTCATGGGCCTCTATCCCTGCGTCGGCTATTGCGTTCTTCATGACGCGAATGGCCCCGTCCCCGTCTTCCGAAGGCTGAGTGATATGGAATGCGTCCGAAGACATTCCGTAGCCGATCATCTCCGCATAAATGCGCGCGCCGCGAGCGCGGGCGTGCTCAAGCTCTTCGAGGATCATTATGCCCGCGCCTTCCCCAATGATGAAGCCGTCGCGGTCTGCATCGAAGGGGCGGCTGGCGCGCGCAGGGTCGTCGTTTCTGGTCGAGAGGGCGCGCATCGCGGCGAACCCCCCAACCCCCATCGGAGTGATTGCGGCCTCGGCCCCTCCGCAAATCATGGCGGTCGCATCGCCCCGCTGGATTATTTTGAAACTGTCGCCGACCGCATGCGCGCCGCTCGAACAAGCCGTGCAGGTGGCCGAGTTCGGCCCCTTGGCCCCGAACCGTATGGAGACCTGGCCTGCGGCGAGATTGACTATCGCGGCAGGGATGAAGAAGGGCGATATACGGCCCGGCCCTCCGTTTAAAAATTTTTCGTGCTCGCGCTCGATCACCCCGAACCCGCCTATCCCGGAGCCTATAAAAGACCCGACGCGAGGCGCGTTCTCCTCGGTGATGCGAAAGCCCGAGTCGTTCATGGCCTCTTGCGTCGCGGCCAGCGCGTAGTGAATGAAGACGTCCATCTTCTTGACCTCTTTCTTCTCGATGAAGTTCAAGGGATCGAAGCCCTTCACCTCGCTGGCTATGCGCACGGGGAAGCGGCTGACGTCGAACCGGGTGATGGGACCGACTTTGCTGCGCCCGGCCGAGAGATTCGACCACGCTTCTTCCTTCGTATTGCCCGAGCCGCAAATAAGACCGATACCTGTAACAACGACACGACGATTCAAAGCCATCACCTCCAAACCGAAAAGCGATTCCGCGAGCACCGGCTATTTGGAATGCTTTTCAATGTAATCGATAGCATCGCGCACGCTGGCTATCTTCTCGGCATCCTCATCCGGTATCTCGATGTCGAACTCCTCTTCAAACCTCATGACAAGCTCAACCGTATCGAGCGAATCAGCGCCGAGATCATCGATGAATCGCGCATTCGCAGTCACTTCCGACTCGTCTACGCCAAGTTCATCAACTATTATCTGTTTTACTCTTTCCTCAACCGAACCTTCAGCCATTTCGAGCTTCCTCCTGAAATTTCGTAAAATATTTTAATGCCTGCTGCCGTTGTCACGAAAACGGTGATTGCCTCGGCATAAAGATTTCTTTCTTGAAAGATTTCTTTCTTGAAAGATTTCTTTCTTGAAAGATTTCTTTCTTGAAAGATTTCTTTCTTGCTCGCCGGATCACCGAGCTATTACCGCAGGACGGCGACCGCTGCTGAGAGCGACTGCACGTCCTCGACATTCAATAACTGACACTCGCGGCCGACTGCGCGGACCAGCCCCGATAAAACTTTGCCCGGCCCGATCTCGACGAACCGCGTCACACCCTCTTCGATCAGCCGCTCGATGGAGTCGCTCCAGCGGACGGGCGAAGCCACCTGGCGAAGCAAGCAGTCGCGCGCCTCGCTCCCTCGCATTATTATACGGGCGTCGACGTTTGTCACGAGCGGCAAATTCAAATCCTTAAATTCAGTCTCGGCCAGCACGGGAGCGAGGCGTTCGGCTGCCGGACTCATCAATTCGCAATGAAAGGGCGCGCTGACCGAAAGCATAACAGCCCGCCTCGCGCCCCGCTCTTTTGCCAGTTCGACGGCCCGCTCGACCGCCGGACGGTGCCCGGCTATGACGGTCTGATTGGGCGAGTTGATGTTTGCCGGAGCGCAGACTCCTGAACTTGCAGCCTCGCGGCAGACCGCGCGCACGGTCTCTATATCGCAACCTATCAAAGCCGCCATAGCGCCTTCGCCGGGAGGGACGGCCTCTTGCATGAAGAGACCGCGCTTTCGCACAAGCGCGAGCGCGTCTTTGAAGTCGAGCGAGCAGGCCGCCACAAGCGCAGTATACTCGCCCAGCGAATGGCCCGCCACGAAATCGGCGCTTATTCCCTCAATCTCCAGTGCGCGCAGGGCGGCGATGGACGCGGTGAGGATGGCGGGCTGAGTGTTCGCCGTCAGCTTCAATTCCTCTTCCGGTCCCTCGAAGCAGAGGGCGGACAGCTTCTCGCCGAGAGTGTCGTCGGCTTCTTCAAAGACCTCGCGGGCGGCAGGGACTTGCTCGGCGAGCGAACGCCCCATTCCCACCTGCTGCGAACCCTGTCCCGGAAATATAAAAGCCGTCTTCATCTAACGGTGCCCGTCGGTGCCGGTATCGGCACGCCTATCTCCATGCCTATTCGCTCGTTCACATCTCCGAGACAGTAATCTCTTGCCACTCCGATTGCATTGCGAACAGCGCGCGGGCTTGAACGTCCGTGACATATAACCGTGACCCCTTTTATGCCGAGAAGCGGAGCGCCGCCGAACTCTGCGTAATCGAGCCTCTGTTTGAAGCGTTGAAACGCGGGGCGCGTCAGCACGGCTCCGGCTTTGGTCTGGAGCGAGGCTTTCAGTTCCTGTTTGAGCAGCCCCATTATGAATTCGAAGACGCCCTCGCTCACCTTCAGGGCCACGTTGCCCGTGAACCCGTCGCAGACTATAACGTCGGCCTGCCCCGTACACATGTCGCGCCCTTCTATGTTGCCTATGAAGTTGAGCGAAGAGGCTTTCAACAGCTTGAATGCCTCTTTGGTCAGGTCGTTGCCCTTGATCTCTTCTTCGCCGATTGAAAGCAATCCGACGCGAGGATTTTTTATGCCGACGACCACGCTCGAATAGAGCGACCCCATGACGGCGAAATCGCGCAGGTGCGAAGGCTTGCAATCGGCATTGGCTCCCACGTCGAGCAGAACCGTGCTGCGCCCTGTGATCGTAGGGAGCACAGCCGCGAGCGCCGGGCGGTCCACCTTCGGAAGCGCCCCGATCACGAGCTTGGCCGTCATCATCACTGCGCCCGTGTTGCCCGCGCTGACGAGAGCCTGGGCCTCGCCGTCGCGCACGAGGTTTGCCGCCACGCGAATGGAACTGTTGCGTTTGCGGCGAACCGATGTTGCTACGGGGTCATCCATAGTGACGACCTCGCGGGCGTCGACTATCTCTATCCGCGTATTGCGGAAGAGATGGCGACCGCGCATACCGAGTTGCCTTTTATGCTTGTCGAGTTCCGCCTTGATCTCTTCCGCCCGTCCGACCAGGATGACGCAAACGTCGAGGTCGCGCGCAGCCTCTATGGCTCCTTCGACTTCGTTTGCGGGGGCATGATCGCCCCCCATTGCGTCAACAGCGATCTTCAACATTCTTGCAATTCCTTCCCCGAATCAGAGAGAAGGTCGAGACCCCGGCTGCTGCCTGAAACTTGCGGCATCTCGGAATCAAAAGAAGGTCACTTCTTCTCTTCCATCTCGATGACCACGCGCCCTCTATAATACCCGCAACTCGGGCAGACGCGGTGCGAGAGCTTGGACTCGCCGCAATTAGGGCAACTGCCTATGGCGGGCGGCGTCAGGTGATCGTGCGCTCTGCGTTTGCCCGTGCGGGACTTGGAATGTTTCCTTTTCGGATTTGGCATCGGTTACTCCTTCAATTTCCTGATTTCAATTCTTTCAGCGCGGCCCATCGAGGATCGATCTGCTCGACTGCGCAGGCGCATTCTTCATGATTTAGATTAGCGCCGCAATCCGGGCACAGCCCCCGGCACTCTTCGCCGCAGAGCCTCGCCATCGGGAGCGCAAGCTCTATCTGCTCGCGCACGAGGTCGTCGAGGTCTATGGTCTGGCCCTGATAGAAACCTACCGAGAGATCGTCGGGGTCGATCTCCATCTCTTCATCGGGAGCGCGCGCGCCGATAGGGGGGATGTAGAGCAGGTCGAAATTCTGATCGACAGGTATCGACAGAGGCGCAAGACAGCGGTCGCAAAAGAATTGCACCTGAGAGCTTATGCTCCCTCTGATCTTCACTCGATCACCTTCTCTCGCTATTCGCAGATCGAGGATGGAGCGGCCCGCTATGCGGCTGTCTTCGCTCGCCAGATCAGGCTCTCCCTCCGGGTAAAGGTGATGAATGGTCAGCCCCTTATCCTCTACTATCTGATTGACGTTAATAATCATCCCCCGATCTTTCATACCGTCCGGTGCTTGCCGGGCTGAACGCTGACGGCGGCCTAAGCTTGACAGTTATAATCACACAGAAAAGCCGCTCAACGCAAAAGATAAATGATTATATAGTTGATGCCCCTTTTGTCAACCAGGGGTGCGGTTCCATAAAGTCGGTGCGTGTTTTCTACTCAAGCATACAACATGCCGCCGCTTGGCCCTATGAGGAAAAAGATCGCACTAACCCAAAGATCGCACTAACGAGAAGATAGAGTAATACCCTTCGTCTTCCTTTTGAAACTCCTACCTACCTCGACCGGAACGATAGAGTAATACCCTTTCCCTCCTTTTGAATCCCACCGATGGAAATCGGTGG
>JAKEHD010000451.1 GCA_022615215.1 Blastocatellia bacterium | reverse complement strand
GCGACCACGCGATTACGCGACCACGCGATTACGCGACCACGCGATTACGCGACCACGCTCCGCTGCCGGACAAATCACGCATCACGCATCACGCATAGTGCGTCGTAGAGGGCGTCAAACTCTGCGAGCGATAATGTTTCAGCCCTGCGCGTCGGAGCGATACCGGCTCTCTCAAGGGCCGCCTCGATCGGGCAGGCGAAGCGGAGTGATGAAGCGGCGGCTTTCAGATTATTCGAAATGGTCTTGCGCCGTTGAGCGAAAGCGACGCGCACCACTCTCAAAAATTCCGCTTCATCGGCTGCCTCGATCGGCAAACGGTCGCGCACCGCAAGCCTTACGACTGCCGACCGGACTTTTGGAGCGGGCCTGAAAGCAGACGGCTTCACTTCGAATAGCTTTCTCGCCTCACAATAGAGTTGCACGTATACGGACAGATAACCGTACTGACGGCCGCCCGGCTCGCTCGTTATCCGGTCCACCACTTCGCTCTGCAACATCAGAGTCATATCCATTATCGAGCGTCGCGCTTCGATCAGCCTCTCGATAATCGGCGTCGAGATATAATAAGGGAGATTCGCAACCACTCGCGCGCGCGGCGTGCTCTCATCCGGGTTCCCCGGTCTTTGCAACGCTACGGCGGCCCGCTCGATCAACTCCGCCCAGTCTATTTTCAAAGCGTCGGCCTCGATGATCGTGACCCTTTCACCTGTGACCTTATCTCTCAGCTCACCTGCGAGCCGCGAGTCTATCTCGACGGCCACGAGCAGGCCCGCGCGGTCGGCAAGCAAACCGGTGAGCGCGCCTCTGCCCGGCCCTATCTCTATGATTAAATCGCGAGGCTGCGGAGAGACCGCATCCACGATTCGACGAGCCACTCGCCGGTCTACAAGAAAGTTCTGTCCAAGACTCTTTTTGGCTTTAATCAATGTGATTCCGATTCGCGCGGGTATCCGATCATTTCGGTGTAGCGGCCCGTGTGCCTGTACTCGACCCCATCGAGACCTATAACGAGGTCTTCCCATTTGCACATCGATATAATGGCTTCCCTTTCGTTCGTGCCGGGAAGTATAAGTGTCAGTTTGTCGAGCGCGGCAAGATCGCCCAGCATATCCCGGTCGCGCGAGTTCGCCAGTATCGTGCAACTCGTAACATGCAAACGGGCGAGCGATCGAAGTATCTCGGCGAGACCGGGCCGCACGGTGAAGGATGAAGGATGAAGGATGAAGGATGAATCGATCACTTCACTGCGGTTTTCATCCGGGCGCACACGCAGGTGCGCCCCTACACAGCCTTCATCCTTTAGAACGCCCGCCTCTCCCGGATCGCCCTCCGGTTGATCTGTGATTGCGAGAATCGAGGCGTTCGTCTCTTCGATGGCTTGCGAGAAAGAGTTTATCGCTTCGAGAGCGCCGGGCGTGCCTGCGATGACGGGAGGCCTGTGTCGCTTCCGGCTCAGGCAGGCTTCTATCAATGCGCGGTTCGGTCCCGACAATAAAATGTATTCATTCTCGCAACCTAAAACGACAGCATCGTATTCGGAAACCATTCGGAGGAATTCTTGAGAAGGTTTCCATTCATCGGGCGCTGTCTCGTCATTGCCTGCATAGATCACCGCCCCGTGAACGAAAGGCACGCCTCGCGTGACGTATTTGAAATAGCACTCGTTGAGACGAAGAGCTTCCCGCTCATACATCCCGACCTCGACAGTTATACCGGCTGCCTCTAATTGCGCGATTCCTCGGCCGTTGACTTGCGGGTTGCTGTCTACGACGGCGATCACCGCTCGCGCGATACCGGCTTCGATCAGCGCATCCGTGCAGGGAGATGTGCGGCCATAGTGACAACACGGCTCAAGGCTGCAATAGAGCGTAGACCCACGCGCCTCGCGGCCTGCCATCTCGATTGCGTAAGTCTCAGCGTGCTTCAAGCCGTCGTAGAGATGATAGCCCTCGCCCACTATGCGGCCCTCGTTTACAATCACGGCCCCGACCATAGGATTCGGGCTTACAAGGCCCGCCCCTCGCCGCGCAAGCTCCAGCGCCTTCAGCATGAATTCCGATTCTTTGTCAGCCATCAGCTATCAGTCGTCAGCCATCAGCCGTCAGTGGTCAGTGATCAGCCATTCGTCTTCATTCTGATAGCTGATAGCTGATGGCTGACGGCTGAACATGCCTTTCTTCGTAGTCTTCAAGCGAAATATTGTCGAGCTTCATCGAAGCCGACGCGGTGATCTCAAGGCCGTGATCTTCGCCGCGCGCGAGTTTTGGATAACCCGCAGCCGCTATCATAGCCGCGTTATCGGTGGTCAGCACGGGGCTCGGGTAATAAACGGGAGCGCCGAAATCTTCGGCCGCCACGCTCTGCCTGAGCGCGCTGTTACAGGCGACCCCTCCGGCGAGTATAACGGTTTGCGGGCGATAACGGTGCGCGGCTTTTCTGAGTCGCGCCATGAGCGAACGCACGACTTTATCCTGAAAGCTCGCCGCCAGATCGACTATCACCTGATCGGGATGGTTGCGGTCAGCGACCGGAAGGATTTTATTCTCTCTCACATAACGGAGCACGGCCGTTTTCAGTCCGCTGAAGCTGAAATCCAGACTCGGCGGGGTCATTCGCGGAATAGTGAAGACGAGATCTACGGCCGCCGCATCGCCCGACTTCGCCAATCTGTCAATAACCGGGCCGCCGGGATAGCCGAGTCCCAGCAGCTTGGCCACCTTGTCAAAAGCTTCGCCCGCAGCGTCATCGCGCGTGCGGCCTGCTACTGCATAGAGACCTTCTTCAGGGATTAAAAACAGAGTCGTGTGGCCGCCCGATACTATGAGCGCGAGCGCGGGATAAGCGACCGGCGGGTTCTCAAATACCACAGAGTATATGTGCCCCTCTATATGGTTCACCCCGACTATGGGCTTTTCGGTCACGAATGCGAGCGATTTGGCAAAGCTCAATCCCACGAGCAGCGACCCGACGAGGCCCGGCCCTTCGGTCACGGCTATTCCGTCTATCTCTTCGAGCGTGACTCCCGATTCGGTCAAGGCTGAGTCTACGACCGAGCCTATGCGGTCGAGGTGCTCGCGCGATGCAAGCTCAGGCACCACGCCGCCAAACGGCGCGTGCGTCTCGATTTGCGACGCGATAATGTTAGACCTTATCACCCGGCCGTCTTCGACAACGGCGGCAGCGGTCTCGTCGCAAGAGCTTTCTATGCCGAGCACAAGCATCGCAATCATTTTACACGACCGCGCATCGAAACTTGAACCTGCCGGAGCATTTGCGCCTCGACTGTGATTATTATGGAAAGGCGAAAGAAGTTCGATTGCTCTGTCACGAATCACGAATGTCACCACGCATCGTTCAAGCCTTGCTCCGTGATGGGCTCCTGTTGATAAACATTCTTTGAAAGGTATATAAATATATACATCATGAAAAACAATCGTCTATGTACCGTCCTCCTGGCGGTGGTTTTGTTTGCATCCGCTTCATTGCTTCCGGTCAAAGGGCAGAGTCAGGCATCAGGTCAGGCCGAGGCGCAGACTCAGAAGAAGGCTCAAGCACCGAAAGCTTCAGACCCGGATTCAGATAGCAAGCGCCCGCCTGAATTACTGTCGCTTGTAGGCGATGTGCGATTGACCTTCCCGGAGTTCTCGGCCGATATGCTGATTACTATAGCCGAATCTGAGAAGGTGGCCGATAAGGAATGGAAGAAAGGTAAGCGTTCACCGGCTCATTTAGTAGAGGGGCCGAATCGTCAGCACAATATGTTGTGGTAGACTCGT
>JAKEHD010000450.1 GCA_022615215.1 Blastocatellia bacterium | reverse complement strand
GCGACCACGCGATTACGCGACCACGCGATTACGCGACCACGCGATTACGCGACCACGCTCCGCTGCCGGACCACGGACCACGGACTAATAAGGACCACTGCTTCAAGCGCCGCAGCACTTCTTATACTTTTTGCCCGACCCGCACGGACAGGGAGCGTTGCGCCCTATGCGCGGTCCCTTGTGGCGAACAGGTTTCGCCTGCTCCTCTTCGCCTGCGGCGAAAGCGGTTTCGTTGGCCTTCGTGAAGGCGACGCGGCCCCGGCGCTGGCGGCGGCGGCGCTCAAGGAGTTGCTGCTCTATAGGGGCCGTCACCTGTACCTGAAAGTTGAACAGGTAGCGCGTGGTCTCGACATCTATGCGGTCTATCATCTCATAAAAATACTTGGCCGATTCGCGCTTATACTCCACAAGCGGGTCTTTCTGCGCGTAACCGCGCAGCCCTATTCCTTCTTTGAGGTGGTCGAGCGCAAGGAGGTGATCTTTCCATTGCGAGTCGACGATGTTGAGCATTATGTAGCGTTCCAGATTGCGCATTCCATCGATGCCCACCTGCACCTCTTTCTCCGCATAAGCCTGCTCCAGCCTGGGCCAGATGCACGCGCACACCTCTTCGGATCCCATATCATCCAGGTTCAAGTCTTCGTCGTCAGTGTCGAAGCCGAAGATTGAGCGAAGCTGATCCCTGAGACTCTTGAGATCCCACTCGTCCGGTCGCAACTCTTTAGGCATGTATTGATCGACGAAACTGTCTAACAGATCCTTTGCTATGTCGAGTATGTACTGGCGCTGGTTGGCGTTCTGCTCTTCGGGAGATTCGCCCTCGAATCCGAGCAGCAACTGGCGGCGGAGACCGTAGACCACCTCGCGCTGTTTGTTCATTACGTCGTCGTATTCGAGCAGGTGTTTGCGCGTGGAGAAGTTGCGACCCTCGACCGACTTTTGCGCCGCCTCGATTCGCTTCGACACCAATCGCGATTCGATGGGAACCCCTTCTTCCATGCCGAGCTTCAGCATCAGCCCCTTGATGCGTTCGCCGCCGAATATGCGCATGAGATCGTCTTCGAGCGAGAGGTAGAAGCGCGACGAGCCGGGGTCGCCCTGGCGGCCCGACCGCCCGCGAAGCTGATTGTCTATGCGGCGCGACTCGTGGCGCTCGGTGCCGAGTATGTGCAGGCCCCCGGCCTCGATCACCTCTTTATGCTCGGCATCGGTTATTCGGCGAGCGCGAGCGAGCGCCTCCCGCCACTGCTTTTCGGTCGCCTCGTCGGGGTTGATCTCTTTCTCTTTCAGGAATTGTCTGGCTAGAAAGTCAGGGTTGCCGCCGAGCAGAATGTCCGTGCCGCGCCCGGCCATATTGGTGGCTATAGTGACCTGTCCCTTGCGACCGGCCTGGGCCACTATGTCGGCCTCGCGTCCGGCGTGCTCAGGCTTTGCGTTCAAGACGTTGTGCGGTATGCGAATCTTTTTCAGCCGCGCGGCCAGCATCTCGGAGTTCTCGACCGAGACGGTGCCGACAAGGACGGGCTGGCCGTTCTCGTGAAGCTGTTTGATCTCTTCGACCACAGCATCCACTTTTTCGCGTTCGGTTCGATAGATGGCATCAGAGAAGTCCTTGCGGACCATATCCATGTTGGTCGGGATGACCGCCACATCGAGTTTGTATATGTTGGCGAATTCGGAAGCTTCGGTTTCGGCTGTGCCCGTCATGCCCGCAAGCTTGGAATACATTCGGAAATAATTCTGAAGCGTGATGGTGGCGAGGGTCTGGTTTTCGGCCTCGATGCGGACGCCTTCTTTCGCTTCGACCGCCTGATGAAGCCCGTCGCTCCAGCGGCGTCCGGGCATTACGCGCCCCGTGAATTCGTCGACGATTATCACCTCGCCGTCTTTGACTATGTACTGTTTATCCAGGTGGTAAAGCGAGTGCGCCTTGAGGGATTGCTCTATGCAGTGCAGCAACTCCATGTTCACAGGGTCATAGAGATTGTCTGTGCCCGTGATACGTTCGGCCACTTCGACACCCTCTTCGGTCAGCGTGGCCGAGTGTTGTTTTTCATCGACGTGATAGAGCAGGCGCGCGTCCTGTTTGAGGTCGATGTCGCCTTCGCTCTTTTTGAGTTCCTCGACCCGTTTCATTTGCTCGACCTTGAGCCGGGCGATGCAGTCATTGGCCGTGTAGTATTTTTCAGTGGAGTCTTCGGAAGCGCCCGATATTATGAGCGGGGTCCGAGCTTCGTCAATGAGAATCGAGTCGACCTCGTCTACGATCGCGTAGTAGTGGCCGCGCTGCACGAGGCTGGCCGGCTCGAATTTCATATTGTCTCGCAGATAGTCGAAGCCGAATTCGTTATTGGTGCCGTAGGTGATGTCTGCGCCGTAGGCTTCCTGGCGCTCGTAATCGTCCATGTCATGCTGTATGCATCCGACCGTCAGGCCGAGGAAACTATATATCTTGCCCATCCACTCCGTGTCGCGTTTGGCCAGATAATCGTTGACCGTGATGACGTGAACGCCCCTGCCTGAGAGGGCATTCAAATAAGCGGGCAAGGTCGCCACAAGCGTCTTGCCTTCGCCGGTCTTCATTTCGGCGATCATCCCGCGATGCAAAACCATGCCGCCGATCAACTGAACGTCGAAGTGACGCATCTCCGTCGTGCGGCGCGAGGCCTCGCGCACGACGGCGAACGCTTCGACGAGTATTTCGTCGAGCGCGCGGTCTATTTCCGTGCGTTCGGCTTTTCTTCGCTCCTCCAGGGTGGTGCCGTTGATTTCGGCCTGCGCCATGTGATTTTCCACATCCTCTCGGAATTTTACGGTGCGGGCGCGCAGTTCGTCGTCCGAGAGGCGTTGCATCTCCGGCTCAAGCGCATTGATTTCCGCTACGATCGGCCACAGGCGCTTGAGCAAACGCTCGTTTGCGCTGCCGAATATCTTGGTTGCAACCTTGTTGAATATTACAGTCATAATCTCTCTTCGATCTCCGGCTCCTCTAATCCGGTTTCTTATAGCGACATTGCGCCCGATCTTTCGATACGGACGCTATCATGGTCGGCCTTTACATTTCTTCACAATACCGATGGAAATTTTATGTGATGCCAATCGGCCAGTCAATCCGGCGGCCGGAAGGCGGCTAATTGAAAAGCAGCGGGCGATCGAGACCGGATCAGGGTTATACTTCACGCGGCCTTGGATGAAAGTTTTTTCCGCTCCTTTTTGACTACCGGAAACACCTCCACCTTCGACTCTCCTCCTATCACCT
>JAKEHD010000449.1 GCA_022615215.1 Blastocatellia bacterium | reverse complement strand
GCTCAAGCTCCTGGCTCTGTATAATTTCTGACTGGCAAGTCCCACTTTTAATCACACCCAACCGCCGGTTAAAGGTCAAAGGCAGGTTGCAAGTAAAAGCGTCGCAATGTTAGAATAACCGTTTCTTGCGCGTAGGGGTTACTGGCAGTGCGTTTACCTCGATGGAAGGTTTGGACATGAAAGTCAGGGCATCGGTTAAGAAGATTTGTGACAAGTGCAAAATCATTCACCGCAAAGGGGTGGTGCGGGTTATCTGCGTAAACCCCAAGCACAAACAGCGCCAGGGGTAGAAGCCTGCGCGCATGAGCGGTCGATGGAGGAACGATGGCACGTATATCGGGTGTGGACCTGCCGGCCAATAAGAGGGCTGAAATCGGTCTCACATATATTTATGGAATAGGGCGCGCTCGCGCCAACAATATACTCGGAGAAGCGGGCATTCCCATAGACAAACGCATACGCGAATTATCGGAAGAAGAGATCAATCGCATCCGCACGGTCATAGACCAGCAGGGTATGGTCGAGGGCGACCTGCGCAAGCAGGTGCAGATGGACATAAAGCGGTTGATGGATATAGGGTGCTATCGCGGCCTGCGCCACAGAAGAGGGCTGCCGGTGCGAGGCCAGCGCACGCACACCAACGCGCGCACCCGAAAAGGCCCGCGCCGCGCTACGGTCGCTAAGAAGAAGGCTGCGGGCAAGAAATGATGGCAGTGGTCAGTGGTCAGTAAAGAGGCCGCAGCCGACTGATAACTAATCACTGACAACTGGTCACTGAAGACTGACAACTGATTATGGCAAAAGCAAAAACGAAGGGCGGCAAGAAAAAAGCCTTCAAGCGCAAAGAACGGCGAATGGTGCCGCAGGGAATAGTTCACATCCAGGCGACTTTCAACAATACGTTGATCTCTATTACGGACCTGGAAGGTAATCTCGTAGTTCAATCATCGGCGGGCGCTCTGGGTTTTCGCGGATCGCGAAAGGGGACGCCCTTTGCCGCGCAACAGGCCGCCAACCGCGCAGCCCAGACCGCGCACGACATCGGTATGCGGTCGTGCGAAGTCAGGGTCAAGGGACCGGGTTCGGGCCGCGAGTCTGCGGTTCGGGCTATACAGTCGGCCGGCATAGAGGTCAGGGTCATACGCGATGTGACGCCGATTCCGCATAACGGTTGTCGGCCGCCCAAGCGGCGAAGAGTTTGAGAAAGAGCAGACGCCGCGCGACGCATCCATAGACGGTGCGCAACGGCTTACGATAGCGATCGTGCTGTCGGGCGGCGGCGTTTTAAAGGAAGAAGGGCGGCAAGCGATGAATGCATTCATTCTAAAGATGTATTCGTTCCGAGGCTTGCGCCTGTAAACTTTTGCTGGACTGCCGGGCCGTCGGCCCGGATCAGTAGATGGAGGAAAAAAGTTGGCCAGATATCGTGGACCGGTGTGCCGCCTGTGCCGCCGGGAAGGAATGAAATTGTTTCTCAAGGGCGAGCGGTGCTACAAGCCGAGTTGCCCCATCGAAAAGCGTGGTCCTCAACCGCCCGGACAGCACGGACGCAATGCCCGCCGCGCGAAGCTGATCGGATATGGCGAGCAACTCCGTGAGAAACAGAAAGTCAAACGCATATACGGCATGCTCGAACGCCAGTTCCGGCTTTACTTCGAGCGGGCCGCGCGAATGAAAGGCGTGACGGGCGAAAATCTCCTCGCGTTGCTTGAGCGTCGGCTCGACAACACGGTTTATCGCCTCGGTTTTGCCACGTCGCGCGCGCAAGCGCGACAGCTAGTGAATCACGGCCATATCACAGTAAACGGCCGCTCGGTCAACATTCCCAGTTTCCAGGTGAAGGTGGGGGATGAAATCTCGATCGTCGAGAAGAGCCGCTCCAATATACATATCCAGAGCGCATTCCAAACTGCATCGGGGCGCGGTCGTCCCGGTTGGCTTGAGGTCGCCTCCGTGGAAGATATGCGGGGGAGAGTCGTCGCCCTGCCGCGCCGTGAAGATATAGGGCAGAATATCAACGAACAACTTATAGTCGAACTTTACTCCAAGTAATTGGGGCTGTGGGATCGGTGGTCGGAGAAAGAAATCTTTGAGAGAAAGAAATCCGAAGGCTTTCCGGTTGCTGATCTCGTTGTTAGAAGAATAATGAGGAATAAATGGACGGAACTGAAACTCAATTTATGATTGGTTTTCAGAGGCCCAAGCGCCTCGCCTGTGAGACGGAAACGCTCACCAGCCGTTATGGCAAATTTTACGCGCAGCCCTTCGAGCGGGGATTCGGCACCACGATAGGCAACTGCCTGCGTCGCGCGCTGCTCTCCTCCATCGAGGGCGCGGCCATTACGGCCGTGAAGATCGAGGGGGTGCTCCACGAATTCTCTTCGATACCGGGTGTGGTTGAAGATGCAACCGATATCATACTCAACCTCAAGCGCATACCTTTCAAACTTCACGGGACCGGGCCCAAGACCCTGCGCGTCGAACGCTCCGTGGCGGGCGAGCTTCTCTCCGGCGAATTGGAAGCCGATGCGGAAGTCGAGATACTCGACCCGAACGTCCACATCGCGACCATATCGGAAGGCGGCTCCATCGCCATAGAGATGCGGCTCAAGCGCGGACGGGGATACATATCGGCCGAGCGCAATTTCGACGAAGACCTCGCGGTCGGCTACATACCTATCGACTCGGTGCATTCGCCCGTCAAGAAGGTCAACTATACGGTCGAATCCACGAGACTCGGCGGCGATACCGATTACGACAAACTCGCCGTAGAGGTATGGACCAACGGCTCGGTCAAGCCGGAAAACGCAATAGGTCTCGCTGGAAAGCTGATAAAAGACCACATGCAGATATTCATCAATTTCGAAGAAGAGCCTGATCTGGCCGAGGTCGACACGGAAGAAGCCGGAAAGATTCAGTTCAACGAAAACCTCGACCGGTCTGTAGACGAGCTGGAACTGTCTGTGCGCTCTTACAATTGTTTGAAGAACGCCGACATCCGCACGATACGAGAACTCGTACAGAAATCAGAGCCTGAGATGCTCAAGACCAAAAACTTTGGCCGCAAGTCGCTCAATGAGATCAAGGAGATACTGTCCGTCATGGGGTTGAGCCTGGGGATGAAGTTCGACGAGCATGGACGGTTGATGGAAAACGGCGACGAGCAGTAATGAAGGATGAACTGGTGATTCATCATTTCATCCGATTGAGGTAAAACGAAATGCGGCACAAATTAGCTCACCGAAAATTAGGGCGCACATCCGAGCATCGCAAGGCGCTTTTGCGCAACCTTTGCACATCGCTCATCGAACACGAGCGATTGATCACCACCCTGCCGAAAGCGAAAGAACTGAGACCTTTTGCCGAACGCGCCATCACGCTTGGCAAGCGCGGACGCGCGGCCGAAACCGCTGAAGAGGCGCTGCACGCGCGGCGGCTTGCAGCCGGCTATCTCTTTGCGGGCAACACCGATCGCAAGCACGATGGCGGATACAAACGGCCTGTCCCTCCGCGCACGGCGGGCGTCATGGCTTTGGATAAACTCTTCGATGAGATAGCCGAACGCTTTGCGAACCGCCCCGGCGGGTATACTCGCATACTCAAGCTCGGCCCTAGAAAAGGGGATGGGGCCGAGATGGCCCTGATAGAATTGCTCGGCAGCGAGTCGAAAGAAGTCCATCACGAAGAGAAGGCCGAGAAGAAGAGCCGTCTTCGCTTCTTCGGCCGCGGCAAAAAGAAAGAGTAAACCGGATTTTCAGAAGTTCAGTTCGAGCCTCAGCCGCCAGCGGTTGAGGCTTTCGCTTGTTGTGATGAGGAGTAGATCGAACCACAGATAACACAGAGCGGTCTGTGTTATCTGTGCGATCTGTGGTTGAAAATGCTGTATGAAAGGCTCTGACTTGATTTCTATCGCCGGGGTAGTGGAAGAGAGAAATCTTTGAGAGAAAGAAATCTTTGAGAGAAAGAAATCTTTGAGAGAAAGAAATCTTTGAGAGAAAGAAATCTTTGAGAGAAAGAAATCTTTATGGATCTTACAGAACTCAAAGAATTGATCGAGCTTATAGCCGAGAAGGGATTCGCAGAATTCGAGCTTGAGCGCGAGGGCTTGCGTCTGCGCATAAGCCGCTTCAAAGAGCCGCCCGTTCCGTTGGTCCAACCCGCGAAAGAGACCGCCGCAACTTCCGACAATCAGGGACCGTCACCTGCGGCCGTATCACAATCTGCCGCATCGGCAGAGTCGCCTGACACTTCCGCGCCCGAAACTTCGCTCCATACCATCACATCGCCTATCGTCGGCACGTTCTATCGCGCGCCTTCTCCTGAATCGGCCCCATGCGTAAAAACAGGAGACCGTGTAGAGCCGGATACAGTGGTCTGCATTATCGAGGCGATGAAGCTGATGAATGAAATTCAAGCCGAGGTGACGGGCGAGGTTGCGAAGATATATGTCGAAAACGGGCAGCCCGTCGAATACGGCCAGCCGCTCTTCGGGATAAAAGTTTGAGGAACCCCGACTTCCTTGCTTCGTCCGTAGTCCTTCGTCCGGCAGCGGAGCGTGGTCGCGTAATCGCGTAATCGCGTAATCGCGTGGTCGCGTAATCGCGTGGTCGC
>JAKEHD010000448.1 GCA_022615215.1 Blastocatellia bacterium | reverse complement strand
TCCCAGTGTACTATCCAGAGCATCCCCTCCTCGTCTATAGCAATCCCGTCGGGATAGCCCATCTCATCAGCCCGAACGTGGATGACCGTGCGCGGATTGCTGATCTCGGCAGTCGCTTTGTCGTAATCGTAAGCGACCACTTTCTGAGTCGGAGAGTCTATGAAATACATCGTCCGCTCATCGCTCGTCCACGCAAGCCCATTTGAAATCGTCACCCCGCTCAATTTGAGTTGCACGCTATGATCGGAGTTCAGGCAATAGAGATTGCCTTTGCCCACGCCGCTCTCTTCATCGAGCGCAAGCGTGCCGGCCCAGAACCTGCCCGCCGGATCGCATTTCCCATCGTTGAAGCGATTGCCCGGCAGGTGTGATTCGACATCGGCAATCGGGGTGATTTCGCCCGTATCGAGGTCGAGCGCGGCGAATCCGCTCTTGATCGCGAGGATCAGCCCGCCGGACTCACGGACTGCGAGCGCGCCCACATACTGACCTACATTGATCTTTCGGTGATTGCGTTGCGCCGGGTCGTAAATGTGGACCTCGAAGCCTTCGATGTCGACCCATAGCAGCGTCTGTGCGCGATGGTCCCACGCAGGCCCTTCGCCGAGAATCGCTGTGTCTTCGTATTCGAGTTCGGCGGTCAGGATTTTTTCTGTTTTCATTCTCTGTCCGATCAGTGGATTGCTCTACTGCGCGCGGCTCGAATTGGAAATACACTTGAGCCGCCCCCTCGCTTCTAATTCTATTTCGGAAGCGCGAAAGCGACGTAACTGCCGCCTGACGGGTCTTTCGATTTACCGCCGCCTGCGGCTATGACGACGAACTGCCGACCGTCAACTTCATAAGTCGTGGGCGTAGCGTTTCCGGCTGCGGGCAGGACGGTCTCCCATAGCAGCTTTCCATTCGCCTTGTCGAAGACGCGAAATTTTTTATCGTAGCAGGTCGCTCCGATAAATATCACGCCGCCGGCCGTCACAACGGGACCGCCATAATTCTCGCTCCCTGTGCCGGTCATTCCCTTTGCAGAGAGTTCCGGGTATTCGCCGAAGGGTATCTTCCAGGCGTACTCGCCCGTGTTGAGGTTGATGGCGCTCAAAGTGCCCCAGGGCGGCGCGACGGCCGGGTAGCCGTCGGGGTCGAGAAACTTCTTGTACCCGTCGCTCAGGTATTTCATCTCGATAGCGGAAGGGGCAGAGGATTCTTTCGAAGCTACGATTTTCTCCTCGCCTTTTATGACGTAATCGAGGATGCTTTTGATCCCATCGTATCCGAGCCGACTGTAAGAGGGCATCCTCGCGCTGCCCTGAAACATAAGCACTATCAGTTCCGATTCGGTGTGGCGATCAGCGACTCCGAGAAGCGATGAAAATTCAGGCGGAGCGCCCTTCAGGTCAACGCCATGACAGCTTGCGCATTCTTTCAAGTAGAGCTGCTTGCCGTTCACGCGCTTCGAAGGCGGAGGGGCTTCCCTTAGCGTAAGTATCCAGGCCATCTCGTTCGAGTTCACGTAGAGCAATCCCGTCTCAGGGTCTACGCTCGCGCCTCCCCATTCGGCCCCGCCATCGTAGCCGGGGAAGATCACAGTGCCTTCCTTGCTGCCGGGAATGAACTGACCATCGCTGCGCAATTTCAGAAACCGCTCAAGCACGGCTTTGTGTGCTTCGGGCGTGCGACGTGTGAGCATATCGGCAGTGAGTTGCTGGCGCGCGAAAGGCTCAGGCTTGAGCGGTAAGGGCTGAGTTGCGGCGGTCACTTCTCCGGGGATATCCGATGCAGGATATTTCCGGTATTCGATGGGGAAGAGCGGCTTGCCCGTCTCGCGTTCGAAGAGATAAACATGCCCTGACTTGGTGGTCTGCGCGACGGCATCCACTCGACGACCGTTACGAGTGACGGTTACGAGGCTCGGCTGAGAAGGGAAGTCGCGGTCCCATATATCGTGCTTTACGGCCTGAAAATGCCAGACGCGCTTGCCTGTATCGGCGCGCAGGGCGATAAGGCAATTGGCGAAGAGGTTGTCGCCCGTTCGGTTGGCCCCGTAGAAATCATAAGCGGGCGAGCCGGTGGGGACGAATACGAGACCGCGTTTTTCATCCAGAGCCATGCCCGCCCAGTTGTTCGCGCTGCCTATGTACGCCCACGCATCTTCGGGCCAGGTGTCATAGCCGAATTCGCCCGGACGCGGGATCGTATGAAAGGACCATCGCAATTTTCCTGTTCTGACTTCGTAAGCGCGAATGTCGCCCGGCACGGTCGGCAATGTTTCATGCGTGATGCTGCCGATGATGAGCAGGTCTTTGTAGATGATTCCGGGTGTAGTCAGGGAAACCATTTCTTTCTCACCGGGGCGCAGGTTATCACGCAGATCGATGCGTCCCTCTATGCCGAAAGCCGTGTCAGGTTTTCCTGTCTTCGCATCAAGCGAGTAGAGAAACTCGCGCACGGCGACAAAGATGCGTTCCGTTTTTCCGTCCGACCAGTAAGTGATGCCGCGATTGCGCATCTTCCCTATAATCGGGCGGCCTTCGTGTGGGTCGAACCGCCAGAGCAGCTTGCCGTCGCCCCGTCGAGCGCGATGACATTGACCTTCGGAGTCGTAGCGTACAGCACGCCTTTGATCACGAGAGGATTGCATTGCAATTCCGAGCCGAAGTATGCGTCCCCTGTGTCGAAGGTCCATGCGACTTGCAGGTTCTTCGCATTCTCACGATTGATCTGCTTCAGCTTCGAATAGCGTATGCCCTCCGAGCCGCCTCCGTATACAGGCCAGTCTTTTCCCGCGCCGACACTCGATGCCTGCGCGTGCGTGCTGCGTCGGTCAAACATAGCGAGGAGAGCCAGAGCAAAAATAAAAACGAGTATGGTCAAAACAGAAATCAATCGCTTCTTCGCACGCATGAAATCTTCGATCCTCCGATTATTGTTTCAAGACTATTCGACTACCCCTTCAACTCGAACGAGATCACTGACTCTCATCCGGCTTCCGATATGGCCAGGGAGGCTTCGCAAAAAGCGCCCCGTCAACCCAAAGGGTCTGTCCGCTGATATAAGAAGCCTCTTTACTCGCCAGAAAAACGACGACGCGGCCGACATCCGTCGGGGTTCCAACGCGACCGAGCGGAGTGAGATCGCCCCACGTCTTTGCATAGTTCGCATCTTCCAGTTTTGTCCGCTCGATTTCTATTGCCCCCGGCGCGACACAATTGACGCGAATGCCGTAACGGCCTAATTCGATGGCTGCGACTTTGGTGAACATCTCTATGCCGCCTTTGCTCGCCGTGTAGGCGACGAGATTCGGGAAGGCCAGCTTGTTGCTTCCCGAACCTATGTTCACAATCACTCCGCCGCCGGATTCTTTCATGTGTTTTGCGGCGAACTGCGTGCAGAGGAAACATCCCTTCAGGTTCGTGTTTATGACCAAGTCCCAATCTTCTTCGCTCAATTCCAAAAGCGGTCCCCAGGTCTGCACGCCCGCATTGTTGACCATTATATCCAGCCTTTGAAAGCGGCCTATCACATGATTGAACATGTTCTCCACATCGGCGCGCGAACCGACATCGGCCCGAACGGTGAAAGCCTCCACTTCAAGCTTTTCAATTTCGGCGACCGTTCGTTCGGCCAGCGACGGATCAGAGTTATAGTTCACCGCGACCCGACATCCTGCGCGCGCAAGGCAGAGGGCGATGCCTTTGCCGACTCCTCTGCCTGCTCCCGTCACGAGCGCGGTCAATCCTTCAAGGCTTTTGTGAGCATTCATAAGACCCGTAATCCCCGATTTCTGTGTCGCCTCTTCGCAGGCTCTCCTTTTATACTCCTCTCGCTCGCAGGTATCAACATCCATCGCTTACGGCCGACTTCTGATACTACGTCGGGATGGTGTAGGATGTAGATCGCGCTGCTCTCCGAAGCTTTCAGCAGGCGGCTCGTCGCACGAAACATCAAGATGATTTGAGAGGGGTTTATGTCTGAACAGAACAAAGACAAATTTCGAAGCTCGGCATGGTTCGGCCCGCCCGATAGAGACGGCTTCATTCATCGAAGCTGGATGAAGAATCAAGGGCTGCCCGATCACCTCTTCGACGGTCGCCCCGTAATTGGCATTTGTAACACATGGTCTGAACTGACGCCTTGCAATGCGCATTTTCGCGAATTGGCCGAGCACGTGAAGCGAGGCGTTTACGAAGCGGGAGGATTCCCGCTTGAGTTTCCCGTCATGTCGCTCGGCGAAACTCTGCTGCGCCCGACCGCGATGCTCTTTCGCAATCTCGTGAGCATGGATGTCGAAGAGTCTATTCGCGGTAATCCCGTCGATGGTGTCGTGCTGCTTGTCGGCTGCGACAAGACTACGCCCGCGTGTGTGATGGGCGCGGCGAGTTGTGACCTGCCGACAATCGTTCTTTCCGGCGGGCCTATGCTCAATGGCAAATTCCGAGGGCGCGATATAGGCTCAGGGACCGATGTCTGGCGTTTCAGCGAAGAGGTGCGATGCGGCCAGATGAGCATGTGCGATTTCCAGGACGCGGAATCCTGCATGAGCCGCTCGCATGGTCACTGCATGACGATGGGGACTGCTTCGACTATGGCCTGCATGGTCGAAGCCCTCGGAATCGCTATGCCTGCGAACGCGGCCATCCCGGCCGCCGATTCGCGCCGTTACACGCTCGCCCACAGAGTCGGCAGCCGAATCGTCGATATGGTGCGCGAAGACCTGCGCATGTCCCACATACTGAAGCGCGAGGCATTCGAGAACGCCGTGCGCGCAGTCAATGCGGTCGGAGGGTCGAGCAACGCTGTGATTCACCTCCTCGCTATAGCCGGCCGCGTCGGAGTTGATTTCTCGCTCGATGACTGGGACTCGCTCGGGCGCGACATTCCCTGCATCGCGAACCTTATGCCGTCGGGGCGATATTTGATGGAAGATTTCTATTATGCGGGCGGTCTTCCTTCGGTCTTATGCGAACTTGGCGATCTGATAAACCGAGACGCGATGACAGTGAGCGGAAAGACGATTGGCGAAAACGTCGCCGACGCGCCGTGTTACAACAGCGATGTCATCAGGCCGCTCGACAACCCTCTCGTCGCAAACAGCGGGATAGCGGTCCTGCGCGGGAACCTTTGCCCTGACGGAGCGATCATCAAACCTTCGGCGGCGAGTCCGCAACTTCTGAGGCACACGGGGCGGGCGGTAGTGTTTGAGAACATCGAAGATTTTCACGCACACATAGACGACCCCGACCTCGACATTGACGAGAACTGCGTGATGGTGATGAAGAACTGCGGGCCTCGCGGCTATCCTGGAATGCCGGAGGTAGGCAATATGCCTCTGCCGACGAAGGTGTTGAGGAAGGGAATCACCGACATGGTTCGAATATCGGATGCGCGGATGAGCGGCACGGCTTATGGAACAGTTGTGTTACACATTGCGCCCGAATCGGCGGTTGGAGGCGCGCTCGCTCTGGTTGAGACGGGCGACCTGATAGAGCTAGACGTGCCTGCGCGGAGTCTCGACCTGCGTGTTCCCGAAGAGGAGATCGCACGCCGACGCGCATCGTGGCAGCCGCCGCAACCTGCTTCGAATCGGGGATATTTGAAGCTTTACGTCGACCACGTCCTTCAGGCGAACAGGGGGGCTGATTTCGACTTCCTCGTCGGAGCGAGCGGGGCCGGGGTGCCGCGCGAATCTCACTGAATCAGGCTACATAAGATTGGGACACCGATTTGAATCCCACCGATGGGAATCGGTGGATAGTTAAAATCCAGACTGCCAGGAGCGTTCCCAACTGCCGCCTGTGGTATTATCACCGATTTTTGAGAACCACACCCATGTGGACTCTGAACCCTTACAGCGCGCCTTTGAATTTGGTCTTCGGGGGCGAGCCAGTTATTATAAGGGTGTAAAGGAGGTCGCTGATGAAAAGGATCGGTCTGTTGTGCGGGTTTCTTCTGCTGGTAATTTTTTCTTTGAATGTTTCGGGCGCGCAAAAAGCCAAAAATCCACAGTATGCGCCGGTGACGGTCTACGACCCTGCGAGAGATGCCGATAAAGATATTCGGGACGCGGTGGCCGAAGCCACTCGCACAGGCAAGCGCGTACTGCTTGAGGTCGGCGGCCAGTGGTGCGTGTGGTGTCGTATCCTGGACCGCTACTTCGAAGAGCATAAGGAGCTTACCGAGTTCAAGGAAAAGAATTTCATCATGGTGAAGATCAACTACAGCGAGGAGAACGAGAACAAGACGGTGCTGTCGCGTTATCCTGAGATACGCGGCTATCCGCACCTGTTCGTGCTCGACTCCGGCGGCAAACTCCTGCACTCGCAAGACACCGCTGAACTGGAGAAGGGCAAGTCCTACGACCTGGAAAAGTTCTTCGCGTTTTTGAAGAAATGGTCTCCGCAGTCTGACAGGCCCACGAGCAACCGGGAGCGATAATCATGTTTTGCCCTACCTGTGGGAGAGATAATTCGCAAGAGCGAAAGTTCTGTGCCGTCTGCGGGACGAACCTTGAGACCGTAGCTCAGGCGTTGTCCGGCAGCGGCGATGATTTTTTCACAAGGACCGACATGGCCCTTGACCAACTCATCGCAAGGTATTCCGAGCGCGTATTCAAGAACGCTCCATCGCAGGCTCTTGATCGGAGAATAAGCAATTCCTGGAAAATCCTGGGTCAAGGCGTGGTCACTTCGTTCGTCGATCTTATTCTCTACACGCTTATGTGGAATATTTTTCCGCTGAAATTTCTCATTCTTTTGATCTCGACGCCTATAAGAGCGCTTGCCGAACGAAGCACCCGCCAGAAGAGCGCGACGGCGAACCTTGATAAGAAAGCTCTCGACTCGCCCGCTTCTTTGCAGAAGAACTGGTCTTCTGATTTCACTCCGGGAGCCACCGAACACACAACCGAAAACCTGCGCGATTATAATCCGACGAGGGAGAACCGCGCGGCCGATACCGAGTAAGGACGGAGCTATGGGACGTGTCGCTGTGATAGGGAACGCGGGCGGCGGCAAATCGACTCTCTGCCGCAAACTCAGCCTGGCTAAAGGCATCCCTCTCTACTCGATTGACCACATACAGTGGAAGCCCGGATGGGTGCAGGCATCACCTACAGAAATCAAGCGTAAGCAGGACGAG
This sequence comes from Blastocatellia bacterium, assembly GCA_022615215.1. GTDB lineage: Bacteria > Acidobacteriota > Blastocatellia > UBA7656 > UBA7656 > JAKEHD01. Next base: position 19,040 of record JAKEHD010000448.1, on the reverse strand, counting down.
ATACTATCATCCCAACGGAAATGGATAATCGATGGATGGGGCGGCTGGGACGATATAAAGACACGCTTTGCGGCCGCCGACACCATAATCTTCGTCGACTTCCCGCTGTGGGTGCATTACTGGTGGGCCTTCAAACGACAGTTCTCCAGTATGTTTGTAAAGAACACGGATTTTCCCGAAGGCTGCCCGCTGTGGCCCAAGACCTGGGAACTGTTCAAGCTCATGTGGACTATCGATCGTGACATTCGTCCGCACCTGTCGCAATTGATCCATAGCTTCAGCGAAGGAAGACTCGTTATATACCTGCGCTCGCCGGGGGAGTTGCGCCGCTTCGTCCGAGAACACTGCGCCATTCCGTAAGCCGAAGCAGTCTGCTTGAAAAACGGGCTGGTTTGAAAGCGCGCAAGAACCTGTAACCTATATGTTGCAAGCCGCGTGCGGTTTTTTCGCTGTGCGGTTATTCGACTTTTTCCGATTCTTGTTTTGTGTCGTTATCGAGCCTTATATAAGTCAGAAGCCCTTTTGCCGCCAGGCGGCCTTCGGAGTCGTACACATCGCAATCGGCGACTATTATGCGGCGGCCGTTGCGGACCAGCCGTGCATCGGCCGTCACCCGTCCGTGTCGTATCGCCGACAGGTAGTTGACCTTCATTTCAACCGTTGTGAAACGGTCGTGAGGCTGGCTTACGCCTATGATGGCGAATGCGACCGCCGTGTCTATGAGACTGGCAATAGCCCCTCCGTGCATCACGCCCTGCAATTGCAAAAGCTCTTTTCTCACTTCGACGCTCAGGCGCGCGCGGCCCGGCTCTATCGAGTCAAGCTCGATTCCGAGCAGTTGCGGAAAATGGTTTATCTCGAACTTCTCGCGTATTATGCGCTCTCGCTCAGGTGTTATCTCCATCAGTTCTTCTTTCCACTCTTTTTCGTCTTTGACTTTACGGTTTTCTTCGCGGGCGTCCGTGCGGCGCGGGGCGATTTCGATTTCGCGGCGTGCTCGTCTTCGGTTCGAGACTCGACGGGCGACCATTGATAAAGGCTGAGGTCGAGGTGGCCTCGCTCGTCGAAGACCACGCCTTCGGCTTCGAGCAGAAGGCGTTGAAGGTCCGGCTGATGAACTATTATGCGGCCTGTCGATATTCCGCCGCGCGAGTTGACCACGCGATGCCAGGGAATTTCGCGGCCGTCTTGAGGCGTTGCATGCATGGCCCAGCCGACGAGCCTGGGACTGTAGCGGTCTTCGAGCAGGCGCGCTATCTGGCCGTAAGTCATCACGCGCCCGCGCGGTATCTTGAGCACCAGACGGTATATCTTTTCAAAAGTTTTCTCGAACCGCGCCTCCGAAGGCCCTGCTTTCGGCGGAGCCTTTTTCGTCTCGTTTTTCTGCTTCGCGCGCGACTGCTTCTTCGAAACGCGCCCGCTCGTCTTCGCTCTCACCATAGCCTTTCGCCCTTCTTGCTCGTCTGCCGCTATGAATAAAGAAGTTCTTATGCTCCGCTCTTTTCGCCAGACCGATATTATCCGCGACGGCCTCGCCGCCCGCAACCGAAAGCCGAAAAACCTTTGCTCACAGTTTATCGAGAGGCGGCAGAGTTAAGTAGTAAATATCATTTTGTTTTATTAAGGGGCAGATTGTTGCTCTGGTCCGCAACCGGCGGACGAATCGCAACAGACCGGGAGCAACCCTTTTTGTCAGGGGGGAGGTGGCAAATTGCGGCGATTGTCTGAACCCCGAATGCCCCGTAAGAATGAGTTCTTTTGTAATACGCAATTACCTTACTGCTTTGGGGAATCACGGAAATCGTTCAGTGACACAATTTGTCATTCAAGGCTAACGAAAAATGTTAATCTTTTGCTTGAAGCGGTATCCCAATACTGAAAGTTGTTCTTTAACTCTAGTAACCTAATCTAAAACATGAAAGCCGATGCCGGTCATGGCGCGCGCGCGTCGCGGTCAATGGCACGACCATTGCTAAATCGAACGATGGTTCTAGCAGTTCGACAGTTTGATAAAGAAACCTCTTCTGCTCAGAGCAACTGCGGGATGCAGAACTAAGAGCCGAGAATGGAAGGGAGGATGGGGGCCCTGCCTTCCATTCAAAGCAATGACCGCGAGAGGCGAGCAGGCCTTTCGAGTCAATGTTTGAAGCTCAAGCAACACTGAGAGAAGCGACAGACAGAACAGAGTTCAAGGTGTAAAGGCACAAGGGGGCGTGGCTTTACACTGGGACTAAAGGGCCGCTGGTGATGGGAATCATCGGCGGCCTGTTATTTTTTATCCCTTCATCCTCCGGTAAAACAGGACCGCTTCGCCTCGCGCAGACCTTCCACCAACTCTAACCTCCTAATTCGACTCCCGCTGAACAACGCGAAACAAGAAGCCGCCTGATGGCAGGCGTTTAAGGCTGGAGATTTTATGTGACGACACGGTTCTCTGATCGTCTGATATGAACTTTTTATGATAGAAAAACAGAAAGTGCTTGACTCGAATACCGGCAGGATGGTAAACCTTAAAACGTTTGATGGATCCTTCGTGGATCTCACTAAAAGCTTATGAGTCGAATGATGTGTTGTAACTGTTGCATCTGTTGTTGCGCGCCAGGGGCGCGCAGCGCGAAGCTTTTAGTGGAGATCATGTGTCATAATCCCTGAGTCTCGGACTCAGATTATAGAGTTTATAAAAACCCACTATCAGCTTCGTGCTGGTGGTGGGTTTTTCATTTTTGCGGCAGTTACAGATTCGATGGACTATCGGGCGAGAAAACCTGGGAAGGTATATCTGATCGGCGCCGGGCCGGGCGACCCGAAACTGCTTACTATAAAAGCGGCCGAAGCCCTTGCCGAAAGCGACGCGATAGTCTACGACTACCTTGTCAACCCGGAAATCCTCGTACATGCCCGGCGCGGCGCGCAGTTGATCTACGCGGGCAAGCACGCGGGCGAGCATTCCTTATCGCAATCGGAAATCAATCGCGTACTGATCGAACGCGCGCGCTCAGGTCAAACAGTTGCGCGGCTAAAAGGCGGCGACCCGTTCATCTTCGGCCGCGGAGGCGAAGAGGCCGAAGCTCTCGTCGAAGCCTCTGTCGAGTGGGAAGTCATACCGGGAATCTCTTCGGGAGTCGCGGCTGCTGCTTACGCAGGGATACCGCTCACTCATCGCGATCACGCTTCAAGCGTCGCTTTCATAACGGGTCACGACGGCAGAAAACTCCGACATGAGGTTGATTGGTCAGCCGCAGTACACGCGGCCGATACGCTCGTTATCTTCATGTGCGCAGAGACCATAGCCCGCATCGCCCGCTCCCTCATCGCCAATGGTCGAGCGCCTTCAACGCCCATCGCCCTCATTCGATGGGGCACTTATGAATATCAGGAAGTCTATTCGGGCACTCTCGAAGAAATAGCGGAAACGACGGACGGGCCGGGTCGGCTTCGGATAGAACCCCCGGCCATCGCAATAGTGGGCGACGTGGTGTCGCTGAGAGAGAAACTGCGCTGGTTCGGCAACCCCGCACTTGAGTATAGCCTGGGCGAGTTGACCGACCGGGAGATGGCCGTAGCAGAGGTTTAATCGGAGGATGGAAAATGGCACAACCTGAACGAGAGATTGTACAGCTTACCCCGAACGCAATGGGGCTTGATCGAATAAATAAGACGGCCGACCTCCTGGAGTCGTCCGCGCCGCAGGAGATCCTGCGATGGGCATTCGATGAATTCGGGGAGGGCGTTACGATTGCCACAGGGTTCGGCGTGGAAGGCATGGCGCTGATAGATATGGCCGCAAAGATCGCTCTCGCTCCTGATGTTTTCTTTCTTGATACCGGATTTTTATTTCCCGAAACATACCAACTTCGCCGTCGGATAGAGGACCGATACGGAATCGAGATTCGCGCATGCTCTTCGAATCTCACGCCGGAGATGCAGGACGAGACCTACGGGCCGGACCTATGGTTGCGCGACCCTGATCTTTGCTGTCGGCTCAGGAAACTCGAACCGCTCAAAGAAGCCTTGCTCGGAAAGCGGGCATGGATTACGGCCATTCGCCGAGACCAGACCGCAGAGCGTGCGAACGCTCGCCCTGTCGAATGGGATCGCCGATGGCAACTCGTGAAAATAAATCCGCTCGTGCGATGGAGCAAGCGCGACGTGTGGAACTACGTGATGAAAAACGATATCCCTTACAACCCGCTGCACGACCAGGGTTATCCGAGCCTCGGCTGCACTCATTGCACGCGGGCCGTGGGCCGGGGCGAAGACGAGCGCGCAGGCCGCTGGTCAGGATTCGCCAAGACCGAATGTGGATTGCACGCCGAGTCAGTGGTCAGTGGTCAGTGACCGCCGGCGAAAAATATGAAGGAGGACTCTTACTTAAAAATGCGGAACAGAGGGCTGGTTATATGGCTCACGGGGCTTTCGGGCGCGGGCAAGACGACGCTCGCTCTCGCGCTCGCAGAGGCGCTTCTGGCCGAAGGCCATCGGATTGAAATGCTCGACGGCGATGAGGTGCGCGAAAACCTCAGCCGGGGGCTTGGATTTTCAAAAGAGGACCGCGACACGAACGTCCGTCGCATAGGTTTCGTCGCGCGGCTGCTGGCGCGCAATGGTGTAATTGTGCTCGCCTCAGCCATATCGCCGTACCGGCAGTCGCGCGATGATGTTAGACGTTCCATAGAAGACGACGGCGTGCGATTCTTGGAGGTCTTCGTTCGCTGCCCTATCGATGTTCTGGTCGAAAGGGATGTGAAGGGGCTTTACAGGAAGGCGCTGGCAGGCGAGATAAAAAACTTCACAGGAATAAGCGACCCTTATGAAGAACCGTTCGCGCCCGATTGCGAGGTCGATAGCTCTACGGAATCGGTCGATCAGAGCGCGGCGCGCATACTCTCGCACCTGCTCGAAGCGGGTGCCACTTCGAGCAGTGTAACTCAACCGCAAGCAGTCGCCGCCGACACTTGTGAAGCGGCGCTCTGATATTCACGGAGGTTGATCGTGAACAAGGTAGAAGAGATCAAAAAGCGCAAGGACGGCCTCGACGTGCTGACGGATGTCTACCGTTATGCTGAGACCGGCAATCACTCTATATCGCCCGACGACGAGCAGTTGTTCAAGTGGTACGGCATATACACGCAGCGCCCGGCCGAAGACGGCTTCTTCATGATTCGCATACGCATACCGGGCGGCGATCTCACTCCGGCGCAGTTGCGCCTGATAGGCGCGCTGTCGGACGAGTACGGCCGCGGGCTTGCCGACATCACCGTGCGCCAGAATGTGCAACTCCATTGGGTGAGAATCGAAAATATCCCCGACCTGCTCCGTCGGTTGCAGGAGGCGGGGCTTACGACTACAGAGGCTTGCGGCGATTGCGTTCGCAACATACTCAATTGCCCAGTGTCGGGGGTCGATGAAAACGAGTTGTACGACACAACTGCTCTCGTTCGGCAGGTGAATCAGTTCTTCGTCGGCAACCGAGACTTTTCGAATCTCCCGCGCAAATTCAAGATAGCCATAACCGGATGCAGCGTGCGCTGCGTCTACCCTGAGATCAACGATATCGGCCTCTTCGCGGTGCGCGACCCGGAAGGCCGTGTCTCTTTCAGGGCGAGGGTCGGAGGAGGGCTGTCGACCACGCCGCGATTCTCGAAAGACCTCGGCGTAATGATCGAGCCTGAAGAGATAGTCGATTTGTGCGGAGCGATTGCGGCGGTCTTCCGCGATGAGGGAAACCGCGAGAATCGCAAACGCGCGCGGCTCAAATTCCTGGTCGAACAATGGGAGATACCTCGCTTTCGCCAGGAGGTCGAAGCCCGCCTCGGACAGAAGCTCCGCCGCGCCCCCGAACCCGAAGCAGAACCCATCACCGAGCGCGACCGTTCGCATCTGGGCATACACCGTCAAAGAGAAGACGGTCTTTATTACGCGGGCCTCTCGATACTCGGAGGCCGGACGTCGGGGCGCGAGTTGAAAAGGCTGGCTGCGCTCGCCGAAGAGTACGGGCGGGGCCGCCTTCGAACCACCAACACTCAGAACATAATATTGCTCGACATACCGGAAGCGAATCTGTCGGCTCTCAAGCGCGAACTCGACCTCGACGGATTCAACTACGAGCCAAGCTGGTCGCGGAAGGCGATAATCGCCTGCACGGGCGTGCAGTTCTGCAAGCTTGCCATAGCCGAGACCAAGAACCGCGCCGCAGATTTGAACCAGCAGCTCGAAGAGACGGTCGAAGTCGACGACTCGGTTCGCATAAGCGTGACGGGATGTCCGAACTCCTGCGGTCAGCACCATATATGCGATGTCGGCCTTGAAGGCGCTCTGACCACGATAGACGGCGTGAAGCGCGAGACGTTCCAGGTCTTTTTGGGCGGGGGCGTCGGCTCTCACGAGAGCTTCGGACGCCGTATAGGCGTCCGCGTCTTATCGGATGAATTGCCCGAATCGCTCGCGCGTCTCTTCGCACGTTACAAGGAGTCGCGCGAGGAGGGCGAGACGTTTCAGGAATTCTGCCTGCGTCACAGTAATGAAGAATTGGCCGCTTATCTGGCCGCGCCCGTTGCCGAACCCGACGGCGCAACTTCGCGAGACGGGGTTTCGGGGCAGAGGTGCGCGGCCGGTTGATCGAGCGTCAGCGCGGTTATCGTTTGAGGCCGATGGCCGCGAATCCTTTTGCCTCTGTAGACAATGACAATCCCCTCTTGAGTTGAAAGGGGCGCGCTCAGGCTGCACTCGCGCGCCCCTTATTTTCTATCATTAATATTAATGGCCGTTACAACAGAAAAGCGAAGCGGCCTGCTTGTTCAGTTGTCTGCGCCAGCAGCTTGCCGCTTGTATGTGTTCAGAGAAGCAAAAAAACTCACCACGGAGACGGTTGACTCGACTACGAGTTGGAGGCACAGAGAGTTTTCTTCGTGTCTCCGTGCCTTTGTGGTGAAATCCCATTCTTTACTGCGGCTTACCTTATCTTGACACCATGTGACCGCTTTGTTAGATTCGCCATTTAGCAAAGCTCGCCTGTCAGAGCTATCAACGGCGCGCGAATCTGTATGAATAGAAAAGATATTATCTTCGCAGCAATCGCCCTCGTCGTCATCGGACTGTTCGTTTTTCTATCGCTCATCGGGCGAGAGGCAAAGCCCGTGACGGCGCGCGCCGAGCATGCAGGCGTCACCCGCGATACGCCGCGTGAGACCTGTTGGGGGTGCCACGCGCCCGACTCGACCGTCGCCCCCATGCCTGCGCGCCATCCTAAAAAGGGCAAGCCCCCCGATACGACTACGCCCTGCTACGCTTGCCATAAACTGCCCGATGAGACAGCCGCTTTCATTTATTTGACAAAGACCGAGGAGAGAACCTTTGTTTGGCCGGGTCGGGAGCGACGATGAGAAATCTTTAAGCGAGCGCAGACGAACAGGCGCGATTTGCAATCCTGAAATTCGATAATGGTGAAAGAGTTATGATAGTCGGACTACCGAGAGAAGTGAAAGACAACGAATATCGCGTGGGACTCGTCCCCGCAGGCGTGAAGGCGTTGACCGATGCGGGGCACCGTGTTCTGGTCGAGACCTCGGCGGGCGAAGGGTCGGGTATAACCGATGGCGAATACGCGGATGCGGGCGCTGAAATGCTCGATACGGCTGAAGAGGTCTGGTCTCGCGCCGAAATGATCGTCAAGGTCAAAGAGCCTGTAGCCTCCGAATACCCTCACATGCGAGAAGGGCTGATACTCTTTACATATCTGCACCTGGCCCCTGCGCGCGAACTTACGCAGGCATTGTTAGATCGCAAAGTAACGGGAGTGGCTTACGAGACGATCACAAACGCTTATGGCCACCTGCCTCTGCTTACGCCGATGAGCGAGGTCGCCGGACGCATGTCTATACAGGTGGGCGCGACCTATCTCGAAAAGATCAACGGCGGGCGGGGAGTCCTGCTTGGCGGGGTGCCCGGCGTTGCGCCCGCGCGAGTGACCATAATAGGCGGTGGCGTCGTAGGGACGAACGCCGCGAAGATGGCCGTAGGACTCGGAGCGACGGTCATCATAATCGATAGAGACCTTGAGCGGCTTCGCTATCTTGACGACATATTCGGCAGCCGCGTCCGCACTCTCGCCTCGAACCCTTACACGATAGCCGACTCTGTAGCCGAATCGGACCTCGTGGTAGGCGGAGTGCTAGTGCCGGGGGCAGCCGCGCCCAAGCTTGTCACGCGCGAGATGTTGCGCGCCATGCCGCGAGGCGCTGTCATAGTCGACGTGGCCGTAGACCAGGGCGGATGCATAGAGACGACCCGTCCGACCACTCACAGCCAGCCGACCTTTTATGTCGAAAACGTCCTTCACTACGGCGTGACCAACATGCCCGGCGCTGTCCCTCGCACATCGACCTTCGCGCTCACGAACGCGACCCTTCCCTTTGCCTTGAGGCTCGCCAATAACGGCCTGATCGAAGCGATCAAAAAAGACCCTCACCTGAAAAACGGCGTGAACACTTATGACGGCAAGACGACCTATAGAGCCGTCGCTGAAGATCAAGGCCTCGCCTATACGTCGATTGATGATCTCGTTTATGAGTAGGGGAGTAGGGGAGTGAGGGAGTAGGGGAGTAGGGGAGATTTTAGAGCCACTTCTCTGGTGATAAAAATAATACTGATCTAAAGTTATTACTCGTCTCTTCGTCCCGTAGGGACGGTTGAGTTTAGGCAGGTCATTTATGGCCTGCAAAACGAGTTGATAAATGCCTCGTCGCGCGAGCGACGATTGAGTTGGTTGTTTGATTTCAACCGTCGCTCACGCGACGAGAAATCTGTTCGACACGGCTTTCCGGGCCTTGAAAGACCCGGCTAAATTCAGCAGCCGCTCGCGCGGCCCCGCTCCCCTGCACCCCCGCTCCCCTGCTCCCCTGCATCTCTGCTATACTCTCTGGCTTATGTATACCGAGCTATTCGAGACACTCTATCCGATCAATACGCCTAAAAAAGAGAAAGGTGTAGTCGTGACGGGAGTCGATGCGTTCGCGCTCGGCGACGAAATCGGCATAGAAATCGGCGACCGTATAATGAAGGTCAACGGCCACGAACTGCGCGACTTTCTCGATTTTCAATTCTATACGGGTTCGGAAGACAGCGTGCGTTTGGAGATCATAAAGAGATCGGGCGAGGCATGTGAGGTAGACGTTGAAGTGGGCGAGGGCGAAATCTGGGGGCTGGACCTCGAATACTTCGCCCCGCGCCAGTGCGCCAATGATTGCATTTTCTGTTTCTGCAATCAGAACCCTGAAGGCTCGCGCGAGTCGCTTTTCTTCAAAGATGAGGATGTAAGGCTATCGTTTCTTCACGGCAACTACACGACCATGTCCTCTATATCGAAGATGGAACTCGACCGCATAGTCGAGCAGCGGCTTTCGCCTCAATACGTTTCAGTTCACGCGACGGACCCCGAAGTGCGCCGTTACCTCTTAGGTCGCAAACGCCCCGACGATGTGATGGGAAAGATGCGCTATCTGAGCGAGCAGGGAATAGAGCTTCACGCGCAGATAGTTTTATGCCCGACGATCAATGACGGCGAAGTGCTTCGCCGGACTGTGAGCGATCTCGCGGAACTCCATCCCGGCCTGACCTCGGTTGCGATAGTTCCCGTCGTATTTACCAGGCTCCATAATTACCGCCACCTGATGAAGGCCGTGACGGATGATTACGCGCGCGCGCTCGTCAAAGAGGTGCGACCTTTGCAGCGAGAGTTTCGCCGCCGCCTGGGGCAGACGTTCGTCTTTCTGGCTGATGAGTTTTACATGCGCGCGGGACTCAGTCTGCCGGGTCGGGCGCATTACGGCGATTACCCGCAAATCGAAGACGGCGTGGGGATGGTGCGCCGCTTTCATATCGAAGCGGGCAAGACTCTGAAACGCAACCTGTCCGGGATAGAGCCGGGCACGCTTTACGGCACGATCGCTACGGGCGAACTCTTTTACCCTGTGCTTGCCGGTATGATCGAAAAGATAAACCGTCGCTTGGGGACGCGATTGAAAACCGTCCGTGTCAAAAACCATTTCTTCGGCGAAGAGGTGACAGTGGCAGGACTGCTTGCAGGAAGCGATCTGCTTCGCGCGCGTGAAAGATTCGAGGGTGATTTTCTCATAGTTCCCGATCAAGCGTGTCTCAAAGAGGGCCATATATTTCTCGACGACCTGAGCCTCGAAGACCTGGAGCAGAAGCTGGGGCGGACGGTAATTCACGGCGGTCCCTCGCTTCTGAGCATGCTCGAACGCGCCCGCGAAGCGGAATCGTTATCGCTATAGCAGTAAATCCGGCAGGCCTCTTTTCAGGAAACTCCATACTCGTTTTGCTCATTCCCCGCCAGCGAATCGATCCCATAGTTCGTCCATCCTCCGTCGTCGGTCGTCCATCGTGATTTGTGTTAAGGTCTCGTCCGAAAGCAAGCCTGACCACTGACCGCTGACCGCTGCTTCTTATATTGCAATCCGATTTTTCATGTAAAATCCATAATTGTGGAAAGACGTACAGTCGCTTGTGGGATCGTCGGCGACGGGCACTGTCTACGTCAAGTTCGTTATCAAAGCGAGCGCGAACGATTATCTCGGGGGCGCTTGGAAACCGGCCAGGAGTTTCAAAAAATTGATTATTATGCTCTCAGAGGAATATGAATCAGCAGGCAGTCATCGCCTGGCACTGTTCCATTTTTCGGTCTCAACATTGGGCCATGTCTCCAGATTTTCGTATAAATTCCAAAAACCTGGACACACTTGATGAATTAGCTGTCTTGAGAATTCCCCTCGTTGTCGAATAGGTCTTTTAGTCTCTATATTTAATTACTTTCAGTGATTGTTCCTCGCTCAGGCCCGCCAATTGCAACATTATTTGTGACAGCCAATAGTGTTTGAGCCAATTGACTCGTGTGTGCCTGGGGATAATCCCTTTGTCACTCCGATTTCAAAGTATTGAAGAAAAAGGAATCTGATGAAGAGGAAACTATCAATGACAGTCGGCTATCCGAACAGTGCGACTTGTAGTGTCTCATCTTCTTAGGGTTTCTCTTCTCTTATCACTCAGCGCCGTCGCGGCACTGAGACAGGTTGAAACATGGCAGGTTTCTGGTGAGGTTACATATCCTCAGTATGGAGTAGTTCCCGGAGCGACAGTCGTAGACGAAATCGTCAAGGCCGAATCCATAGAGATAGGGGCCGAGCGTCGCATTACTACCATTGACAGGGCGGCTTTCGTTCTCACAAAGCTCAAGCCGGGATTCTACTATATCACTGTCGATTAGGTTCCGAATAAGACAATACCGAAATTGGTTGAAGCAAAATATAGAGCAGGTAGTTGCTCTGTTTTCACAAGCTCAACCTGTAGTTTCGACGATGTGGCAAATCGAGACCACAGATTAGTGGTCGTGAAAGATTTGGTTTCGTACACAGAAGTCGATCAGAAAATCTTGATGAGCGTCCCTGTGACCACACTTCAACAAAAAAGGGTGATCCTTCACTCAGGCCGGAGGGTAGTTACAGCCGCATACTTGGCAGTATAGAAATCGTTTTCCGACGACTTCTCAGCAAAACAATCGCTCCCTCGAATCGGGAGCAAGCAAGGAGGTTTTATAATGAAGAAAGGGTTTTCCTTAACGCTCGTCGTTATGCTCGTGGCCCTGCTTTGCGCGCCGGTCCTGGCCCAGGGCAATAGCATTCTGACAGGCACCGTTTCAGACTCTCAAGGGGCTGTGGTGCCTGACGCCAAAGTTACGGCTACGAACGTGGCGACGAATGTTTCTTACACCACTCAAACTACCGGTGCCGGTGTATATCGTTTCCCCGTCCTGCCTGTAGGAACTTACCGGGTTATGGTCGAGGCATCGGGGTTCAAGTCGACCCAGGTCGAAAACGTCGTGCTCACCGTAGGACAAACGGTTGAGCGCGACATCGCGCTCGATGTAGGCGTTCCCAGCGAGTCTGTAACCATACAGGCTGGCGGCGAGCAACTCGTGCAGACTGCCGAGTCAAGCCTCTCCACCCTGTTGAATAAGAACGTCTGGGAGACCTACCCGCTTGAAAATCGCAACACGAACGAATTCATCAACCTTCTGCCCGGCGCGGTGCCCGATGCTTTCGCAGGCAGCACACGCGGCGCAGCGGTCAACGGCGCTCGCGGCGGCACCGGAAATTTTCTGATTGAAGGGTATGACAATAACGACCAGGGCCAGGGCGGACGCGGATCGATCGTCGCCGGAGGTATCACAAGCATCTCTCCCGAGGCGATTCAGGAATTCCGCGTAATCACAAACAACTACTCGGCCCAGTACGGAAAGGGAGCCGGGTTCGTAAACGATACGGTGCTCAGGTCGGGCAGCAACGATTTGCACGGATCGCTCTTCATATACAATCGCGTGCAGGCGCTTGCGGCCAACGACTTCTTCTCCAATTCGGGGGGCATCGAGGATTCTCTGGTCCGCAATCAGTTCGGGGGATCGTTCGGCGGCCCTATCATCAAAGACAAGACCTTCGCCTTCGGCACGGTCGAGTTTCACAGGCTCCGTCAGGGGGCTCCTATAACCGCTGTCGGCTTCACCGAGCAGTTTTTCAATTTCGTCAACAGCGGGCAATTTGCGAACTTCCATGAGAATAACCCGAACGGCGTTTGCGGCGGCGGATGTCCGGGCGCTTTCTCCAGATCGCGCACTGTGGGACCGGTCGTCAGTTCACTATTGGCCGCGCAGCCCGTGCCATTTGCCACGTCGAATTTCTCCAACATAGGCGCCGGGCTGTTCACAGAAGGCATAGAATACCCTGTGCCTGTCTATGGCGACATAACGACAACAACCAAGAGCGAATTCAATGCCGGACAGTTCACCATCAAGGCAGATCACACGATGAGCGACACTGACCGGTTCAGCGGCACCCTCGCCTTTGAGGATTCCGATACCTTCAACACGGTTACAGGCGGCGATGGAGCCATCGGCTCTGACATTTTCGCTCCCGGACGCTCGATTCTCACCGGGATCAGCTACTATCACACTTTCAGTCCGACCATCGTTAACGAGTTCAAGGTCAGCTACTTGCGCCACCGGCGCGACTTCCCGCCGATCCCTGGGCTCGAAGGGCTTCCCTCTTACGTGACCGGCATAGACCCGCTCGGTGTGAGTCTGGGACAGACCTCCAGCTTGCCTCAGTTCTTCACCGAAAACCAGTTCCAGTATCAGGATCACCTCTCGTTTACACGGGGCGTTCATAGCTTCAGGACGGGTCTGGAGTATCGCCGTACACGCAACGGCTCCGCCTTCGAGGCATTGAAGAACGGGCTGTTCCTGCCTCACGGCGTCGAAGAGTTCCTCACAGACGGATTCTTCGGCGATGAAGCCGACCTGGTATTTTTCGGCGAGCCTACTTTTGGCGGCTTCACCGCAGCGCAGGCCGCAGTCGATCCAACCAACGGGGGATTGCCCGAATTCTACCGAGGCTTCCGGGCCAATGAGTTCTCCGCTTACTTCCAGGATGACTGGAAAATCAAGAACAATCTAACCCTGAACCTGGGCCTGCGGTGGGAGTATTTCGGGGTTCCTCATAACTTCCGCAAGGGTATAGATTCCAACTTCTTTTTCGGCACCGGTGTCACCCCGGTCCCGAACCCTTCGGCAAATCCGTTCTTCCCCGTCGACAGCCCGATTCACGCTCGCGTGGCGACGGGACAGTTCCAGCAGCGCGATAATGAAATCTGGAACAAGGACACGAACAACTTCGCTCCTCGCGTCGGATTCGCCTGGGACGTCTGGGGCACGGAGAAGCTGGTCGTTCGCGGCGGCGGCGGCGTCTTCTACGACCGTATATGGAACAACTTGTTCGAGAACATACGCTTCAACGCGCCGTTCCATTCCTTCATCTCTGTTGGAACATTCGGCAACGGGGTACCGGTCGGGCCATTGTCATCGCCCGGACTCCTTACGTCGCCCTTCACGAGCACGAATCAGTTCCTGTCGCCGGTGCTCTCTCCGACGGGCGCACCGACTCCTTCACCGCGTCACATGGACCAGAACCTCGTGACGCCCTACAACGAGCAGTACTTCCTGGGGATTCAGTATCAGTTCCTTCCGGACTTCATGCTGGAGACCAACTACATCGGCACTCTGGGACGCAAGCTGACCGGGGTGATTGATATCAATACGTTCAACGGTCGCTCATGTGGCACATTAGACACGACCGGGCGGAATTGTGTCACCGCACGGAGGGTCAATCCCAATCTGGCCGCGGACAATTTCCGTACCAACGCCTTCAAGTCGGCCTATCACGGCTTCCAGGTCGGAGTGCGGAACCGGACCATGCACGGGTTGCAGTTCAACGCTCATTACACCTTCGCTAAAGCGATTGATGAGATCAGCGATGCCTTCAACGCGCGGCTCGGTTTGACTCCGACCAACAACTCCAACCTTCGTCTCGACCGCGGGCGTGCCGACTTCGACATAACCCATCGGTTCGTGACGCATTTCACCTACGAGGTGCCTTTCTTCAAGGAGAACCGATGGATAGGCGGCTGGGTTGCGACCGGCATCGTCAGCTTGCAGTCGGGTGTGCCGTTCTCCATATTCCACGGAGGCGAAGACGCCAACGCAAATGGTGCCTTCACCGACCGGGCGGTCTTCATAGGCAGCAGTGCCTTGAGGGACGTGATCGATAACAGCGGAAGCCCTGCTGACGGCTACTTCGACCCGACGCAGTTCGAAGGTATGATCACGCGGGCCATGCGGTTAGGACCGGCCACGGCCTGCGGAGCAGGCAACGGAGTGGTCCTGAGCGATACTCAGTGGTGGTGCGATGGGACGCTGGGCCGCAACGTGCTCGACGGACCCGGATTTGCCAATGTCGACTTCGGCCTTCACAAGAAGTTCCGTGTGACCGAAGGCAGCACCCTGCAATTCCAGGCCAATGCCTTCAACCTGTTCAACCATCCGAATTTCGGATTGCCGAGCAGGAATCTTGCCAGTTCGCAAGTCGGACGGTCTACCACGACGGTCGCTCCCGGCGGCGGTCCTGGAGCGACCGGAGCCAGAGTCATACAACTCGCCCTCAGGCTCGACTTCTAGTCTGATCGTGAAGGCGACTGAACTCACAAGGGGCGGCTGCGGTCGCCCCTTGCTTTTTAGGTCATAGAAGTCGCTTCGCTCCAAGTAAAAAGTAAAAAGGCAAAAACGCGCATCTTCACTTTTGCCTTTTGTCTTTATTCGACCACAGATAACACAGTGGAAGGCAGAGCCTTCTACAGACACGGAAAGAAAAATCGGGGTTATCAGGCGTAAGGGTAATAGGGGCAGCGGCAAGAAAGAAATCTTTATAAAAAGAAATCTTTATCGTCCCTGCCCGCTCGTCCTGCCCTTCGGAACTTTTTAATTTCGCCTTTCTCCGCGTGTTATTTCTTCTGTCCGGCGCTTGAGAGTTGATCGGCGCTGCGCTCTAGCGCCCGGCTCGCCTCGATGACTTTTTGCAAATCCACACTCGCTTCGGCGGAAAGGTTCCTGCCGGCCGCTTGAGTGTTGCGAAACATGGGATTAGAGGCGAAAGCGGCTACGCTCGCCTCAAGCTGTTCGATCTGGTTCTTCACTCCATCAATCGAAGAGGCTTGCGCAGGCTCGGCTGTATCTGCCTGTTTTGGAGGCTTGGGCAAACGAAGGATCGATTTGAGCCTGTTGGCGCGCCTGTTCACATCCTTTGCAGCCTTCGTCACCAGATCGAGCGCAATCGGCCCGGACTCCGAGGCAGACATCTCCGTCAGCAGGCGGCTGATCTGTTGTATTCGCAGAAAGTCCTCCTGCGCCTGTTTGGCCGCAGGACGCTTATCTATATGCGTGTCACCGACGCTCTCTTTGATCGCATTCTCCAGCCTGAGGCCTATAGCATCGGGACCGGTTTCAGCGCCGCGAGGAACGTTTGCCCGGCTTTGAGCAAATACAGGGGATGCCAACACTGCCATCAAGACAGCACAGATAAAGAGAAAAAGTCTCACTTTCATGGTTTCCTCCCTGATTCGATATCCGTGTTTGGTGTGGGCGGTATTATATACGATCTGTGCTGTTGTGAAAAGCCTATTGACAAACGATTAATGCCTGTAACACGGGTTTGTCTATTAACCTGTTCAAGCAATTCCCTAAAGTCAGATCGTGACTTCTCAGTTTTGCTCTTCTTGCGGTCTCGATGGGTAAAGGGGCCGACAAAAAATCTTCCCGGCGCGGCGGTCAGGCAATCGGTCCTGCCCGCAATCGCGCCGGGGGTGAGTCGTAGACGAAATCGTCAGTGATGAAGCGTCTGCGGCTTACACCTTAAATGTCGTAATAGAGCGCAAACTCCAGCGGATGCGGGCGCATGCGCACGGGGTTGATCTCGCGCTCACGCTTATAATCTATCCATCGCTGTATGAGCCTCTCTGTGAAGACCTCTCCTTTGAGCAGGAAAGAATGGTCCATCTCCAATGCCGCGAGCGCCGCATCGAGCGAGCCGGGCAGGCTCGGCACCTCGGCAAGCTCTTCGGGCGGCAGGTCGTAAATATCCTTGTCGAGCGGCTCGCCCGGATCCATTCGATTCTGTATGCCGTCGAGTCCCGCCATCAGCATGGCCGAAAACGCCAGATAAGGATTGCATGACGGATCGGGGAATCGCACTTCCAGGCGCTTGGCTTTTGGGCTTGCCGAATAGGTCGGTATGCGCACCGCAGCCGAGCGATTGCGCTGCGAGTATGCGAGGTTGACGGGCGCTTCAAATCCCGGCACGAGCCTCTTGTAGCT
Organism: Blastocatellia bacterium; assembly: GCA_022615215.1. GTDB lineage: Bacteria > Acidobacteriota > Blastocatellia > UBA7656 > UBA7656 > JAKEHD01. The sequence goes on along the minus strand of JAKEHD010000448.1, from coordinate 2,269 downwards.
GTTCGTGGTCGGCGCAGCGAAAGCGGCAATTGCGGGCGCGTGCTTCAATATGCCGCCGATGTAGTAGCGAGCCGTGTCGGAAAGCCCCGCATAACCCTCTCCCGCGAACAAGGGCTTTTCATCTTTCCAGAGACTCTGATGGCAGTGCATTCCGTTGCCGTTGTCGCCGTAAAGCGGCTTGGGCATGAAGGTCGCGGATTTGCCGTGACGGAGCGCGGTGTTCTTCACCGTGTACTTGAAGATCATCAGATTGTCGGCCGTTTCGAGCAAGGTCGCAAAGCGGAAATCTATCTCGCACTGTCCGCCGGTTGCAACCTCGTGGTGGTGGCATTCGACCGAAAGCCCCGCACGAGAGAGAAGGGAAGCGATCTCCGATCTTATATCGTGGATGGTGTCGAGCGGCGGCAGCGGCACATAGCCTTCTTTGGCGCGTATGTGATAGCCGGTATTCGGACCTTCGGTCCCGCTATTCCATGTGCCCTCATGGCTATCGACTGAGGCCCCGCACGAGTAGTTCTCGTTGTGATAGCTGACGCGGTCGAAGATGAAGAACTCGGCTTCAGGCCCTACGTAGATAGTGTCGGCTATCCCTGTGAACTTCAAATAGTCTTGAGCGCGTTTCGCAAGCGCGCGAGGGGCAAGCCCGTAGCCCTCTCTGGTTATGGGGTCCGCTATGTCTACGATCAGGCATAGGGTCTTCTGCCTCATGAAGGGGTCCATCCAGTAGCGCGAGGGATCGGGCATCATAAGCATATCGCTCTCGTTAATGGCGGCCCATCCGCGCAGACTGCTTGCGTCGAAACCGAACCCGGCTTCGAAGGACTCGGCGGTCAACTCTTCTATTGGAAATGTCAGATGGTGCCATGCCCCTACCAGGTCCGTAAAGCGGAGGTCTACGAACTCCGCCTCCTGGTCTGCGGCATACTTCAAAACATTTTCTGGGTTCACTATGTCCTCCTGAGATTTGAAATTTGCGGCTTCAGCCTTATGTCCTCCAGATTGCTACTCTCGATGGTGGAAGGCAGGGCCTTCTACAGATGTGAGCCAGTAGCGAAGTTTATGGGCAATACTCGTGCCAGCAAGCACCTCTTTCGGCAAAACCTGACAAACCCCGCAAAAACAAGCGGTTTTCTCTTTTAAAGGCGCGACAAGGCGACCGAAGGATCATACGAATTTGTAGAGTGAGGAAAAAGATGTCTACATAATTGTAGGCGAGATCAGCCGTCAGCCGTCAGCCGTCAGCTATCAGCCCTCAGCTATCAGCTATCAGTCTTCAGCCCTCAGCCCTCAGATGGATAGCCGAATGGTTGTGATCTCCAAAACTCGACAGGGTTGGTTTAGCGGCCAACGAGATTCTTGCCGCTCTCTATGCTCTCACGGATGGCTACTCTCACCTCTTCGATGTCGGCTGACTCCGGATGATAAGCACTGCGAAAACCAAAGGCTCCGGCGAATATGCCCGTCAATCAAGCTCTGACGGCTGATAGCTGACGGCTGATAGCTGATAGCTGATAGCTGAGGGCTGACGGCTGACGGCTGATAGCTGAAAACAGACTTGACCGGAGGCGCTAAGGCTGTCCTACAATAATGTTCCGACAATCGCCGGGAAACAACGATATTGTAGGATGGTTTCGAGGACTGCTGAGGCTATGGCTGATCGCACTAGCGAGATAAAAAACCTGACCGCGCTGGCCGAGGTGGGCCAGGCGCTTTCGGGCGCTCTCAAGCTCAGGGCCGCGCTGCATCGCGTGCTGGAAATACTTGAGCGCCATCTGGGGACGGTTCGCAGCGCAGTCACGCTCCTCAACGAAGAGACCGGAGAGCTATACATAGAAGCGGTCAACAGCACTACCTCAGACGGCCGACAGGCCAGCTTCCAACTCGGCGAAGGGATAACAGGCCGCGTGGTCGAAAGCGGCAAACCCATAGTCGTGCCCCAGGTGAGCCGCGAGCCGCTTTTCTTGAATCGCTCGGCGCAAAGAAAAGAGTTGAAGAGTCAGGAACTCAGCTTTGTATGTGTGCCTGTGATTTTGAATCGCAAATCTACAGGCGCTCTCGGAGTAGATTTGCGATTCAAAAAAGACCGCGACTATGAAGGCACAGTGAAGTTCCTCCGAGTCGTGGCTTCGATGATAGCCCAGGCCATAAAGGTCCAGCGCATGGTCGAGGCCGAGCGCCAGCGCCTTCTCGATGAAAACATACACCTCAGACAGGAACTCAAGGAGCGGTATGATTTTTCAAACATCATAGGCAACAGCGGTCCCATGCG
>JAKEHD010000447.1 GCA_022615215.1 Blastocatellia bacterium | reverse complement strand
CGTCCGGGCCGCCGCACTCCAAATGAGGGCACACCCTTCAACTCTCGTTGAAAAGTTTCATTTCCTGCCGCGCAAAGTATATCACGCAGGTGCGCTGGCCCCGGACTATGAAAGCCGGAGGATTTGTTTCTTCTGTCGCTGACAGTTCAATTGACGGGCCTCATATAGATGAAGGGTTGGGAGAGCAACCCGTTGGAGTTTCGGACCTGTACGGTGACACTCTGGCCCGGCTTTATCTTTCTGGTAATCTTCTTTTTCTTGAGAGTCAGACTCGACGTTGGGCCGAGTAAATTATTTTCCGTCTTCTGCTCTTTTCCATCGATCACTATCACGGCGTTTTTATCAAAGCCCCGCCCGGATACTTTCAATCGCTCGCCATCGATAAACACGGAATCGATCTGCGGAGTCGCCAGATAAGTATAGCCGTCGATGAGGAGGCTGCTCTGGCCGTCGGGGTTTATGACCGCGACTTTGACCGGCTCGACCACATTGTGAAATTCGGTAATCGCCCTGATTGTAGAGGCGCTTATGACCTCGACGTTCCTGGCAGGAAGGCCGCCGATGCTCACATCAGCCCCTGCAACGAAATTCGCCCCGCTGATGATAACTTCGGTCTGACCTGTCGTCGGGCCGGAAGATGGGGTCACGCTCAGTATTTGAGGAGGCGGGCCGACAGGAGGTATTTCGGAGATTTTGGCGACGAAGACATCTACTATGCCGCCGAAAGCAGGCTGAAGGGCGTTCTTCGTCGGGAAATTATCGAAAGCTCTTCCCACCAGGTAGGCGCTGCCCGCGTCGTCTACAGCGATGCTTGCGCCGCCCAGGTAAGAGGAATAAATCGCATCGGTGCCCGATGGATTCAACTTCGCCACGAAACCGAATTCCGGCAGGTCAGGCTGAAAGCCATTCTTTACAGGGAAATCGCGCGAAGAGGTCATTCCGGTCACATAGACATGGCCCGCCGCTCCGAGGGCTATCGCGGTGCCGCTGTCACTAAAGCCGCCGCCGAGATATGTGAAAAAGTTGAAAGCAGAGCCTGCCGCATTCAGCTTCGCCACAAAAGCATCCGACCCGCTGCTGCCGCCGCCGTAAAGCGTGGCCATATTATTCGGATCTATCGCCAGAGGGGCTATAGCGATTGCCTGCCAATTTCTTCCGCCATCCGTACTCTTGAAGCTTGATGTGTAAATAATGGATGGATTCGCCGGATCTATGAGCAGTCTGCCGACCAGAGCGAATGGAAGGTTGTTCTCGATGGTCTGCCAGGTCTCTCCGCTGTCGGTGCTTTTGAATATGCCGACGCCTGTGGCATACACTGTCGAGGGCGTCCTCGGGTCGAAGGTGACCGATTGCACGGGAGTCTCACCAAGCCCGGTCTCCTGCCATCTCTTTCCCCCGTTGGCGCTCTTGAAAAGGATATTTCGAGATTCCGCATAAAGCGTGGAACTGCTCATGGGGTCTATTGCAAGCACATTGCCGAAGCGGCCGGGTAGCCCCTTGCCTATCAAACTCCAGGAGCCTCCGCTATTTGTGCTCTTCACAAACCCGACATCAGTAGCGGCATATAAAATCGAAGCGTCAGTGGGATCAACCTTAACGCTCCTAATATTTCGAGCAATCCCGTTTGGCGAATTTATTTCTCCGCCGCCTGCATTCCAGGTCAGTCCGCCATCAGTGGTCTTAGAGATCGCCGGGAAAAAGAAATCCAAATCGGTCATTACATAGGCCGTAGCCGGGTTTCGCTCATGAAACCCCAGGAATAATACGACTGGCCCAAACGATGAAATATCTCTCTGGAGGCTCCAACTATTTCCGCCATCCTCGCTGATGAAGATGCCGAGCGAGGCGCCTGCGTAAACTCTGGACGAGTTGGAAGGGTCTACAGCTAAAGCCGCAACATTGATATTGCCAGGCAGCCCTTTATGACTTTGGAACCAGCGGCTTCCGCCGTCTGTACTCTTGAATGCGATGGCGCTGCTGTTGATAGGTTGAAGCGCGCCCGGCGTGGCGGGCAACTCGGTTGAGTAGATGGCACCCGTAATGTAGGCATTGCCTGAAGGGTTCACTGTTATGGCATTACCCGATTCAATACTTATGCCGCCGAAGTAAGTGGAATATAGAAGGGCGCTGCCTTCCTGATTCAGCTTCGCAACGAAAGCATCGAGGCGGCCTCCCGAAGCTGGCTGTAAAGCGTTCACAGTTGGAAAGTCGCGCGCCTCGGTGTTACCTGTAACGTAAGCGTTCCCCGCAGGGTCAATCGCTATGGAGTTGCCTACGTCGTCGCCTCGGCCGCCCAGGTATGTAGAATAAATGAGACGTGAGCCTGACCTGTCGAGCTTCGCCACAAAAGCGTCGGTGCAGTGAAAGGTGTCGGGGTCTATGGTGCCGGAACTGCAACAATCCCCATCGTTGCCGGTCTTGATGGCGTTGACTGTCGTAGGGAAGTTAGAGGTGTTGGTGCTGCCGGTCACGTAAGCATTGCCGAAACTGTCTACTGCGATGTCGAAGGCGCGGTTCTGGCTCGCGATGCCGATTGAAAAGCAGGTGTTCGGATCGTTTACGACGTCGCCTCCGAGGTATGTCGAATAAATCAGCCCGCTGCCCGTAGGGTTGAGTTTTGTCACGAAGGCATCTATATCACCGCGACGAAAGGGTTGAAAGGCATTCGGTGTTGCGGGAAAGTTATCTGAAAAAGTCTCTCCCGCAATGTAAGCGTTGCCTGAAGAATCGACCGCTATGGCCTCACCCATATCCATGCTCTCACCGCCGAGGTATGTAGAGTAAATGAGAGCAGTGCCTCGGAATTCAATTTCGCGACGAAAACATCAGAACTGCTCCCGGAAGCGTTTTGAAAAACATCCTTCATCACAGGAAAGTCAGCCGAGAGGGTATATCCGGTCACATATACGTTTCCGTCCGAATCGACCGCAATGTCGTTTCCTTGATCGAACCCACTGCCGCCAAGAAATGTGGCGTAGCTCAAGACCGGATCGATAATCAGTTGCTTGCCCGGATCATACGCGCCCAACTGAAAGCGGACTTCTTTGCGACTCTTTATGCAATAGGAGACGGCAACCTCTTGCCTGATGCCGTTGGCTATCTGATAGGCGAAAGGTTTGCGCTGACGAATCTCACCCGCACTGGTCTCTAACAAGAGATCGCCCTGCTCATCCAATCGAAGCTCTCGCGTCCCCTCGAAGGCAAGCCTTATCGCTCTGGAATCGGCTCCCGGAGCTAAAACGAAGTCATACTCCAACTGTCGCTGATCGCCGTAGTAGATCATGTCTATGCCCGGATATACCTCACTGTATCGCACCCTTGCGTAGGTCGGAACCTGAGTGCGCCATTTTTCAGGATCGCCTTCGATGAGGTAGTTATTGTTGCCGGGCAGCCTGTCTATGCCTTCCGCCTGCGGAGAGGAAGCCCCTCCTGCAAGCTTCACGCGCAGCACGGAGAATTGCTGGTTGCTGACTGTGGGATTCGGGCCGGAAAGTTTATCTTCTCTATCACGTATGCTCTCCCTCCCGGCGCGCAATTTCAATACTGCTTCGGTTGCGGTCAGAAAGAGCGTGTAACCGTCGCCGCGAGATATGAACTTCACCCGCGAACCCGCCTGTCCCCGGTTCTCTTCGAAGCTGAGAGGCAATTTGCCGTAAGACTCTTTCGCTTTCAACGAAGTCGATGAGATGGTTTCGTATGAGGAATTCGACGGCTTTACATCTCTTGCCGGAATGGGAAGCGTCGGAAGAACCTGAAAGGCCAGCAATGCCGTCAACCATAATATCCCGGCTTTCAGAGCGACAGGGCGGTTTTTGAAACTTGCTGAAATCTCCATGTGACCGGACCTCCTTCAGTATGCGACATTTTCTTTGAGAACTTGAGCGTTCCTTAAATTTTTGTCAGTTATAATCACACGGGCTGTGCCGGAAGGTTGCACACACTGTGCCAGAACATTCAGCCGGCCGAATATAATCAACCGCCTCTTTAACTGCTGATTTCCAACCGTTTGCTTGTGGTCGAGTTTCAAATCACTCGATATTTCAAGTGTGACCGGTTACTGGATAGCAAGTAGCCTGGCAATAAAGTATTCGGCACTGGCAAATCTCTATACAGTTTAAAGTACCGGAATATGTTACGCGCCCGGCACATTTTATCGAATGAGCCGCGCGGAAATTCAAAATCCGCCCATCGGCTTTGAGATAGTCTGCACGCCGAGCCTCATCTCCGTTCGACAGGCGAGTCCTGAAAGCTATCGAGGGCAGCGTTTTCGACAACACCACGCTTGTGTTCCCGGTCGATGAAACATAATGTCGTCTGCTGTCGTCGCAGGTTCGAACACGGGAATCCTCAGTCCCATAAACGTACACTATGGTCCCGCCCTTCTTGATTCCTCTTGTCGCAAACCAAAGCATTCAAAAGGCTAATCCAGCCTGCTGCGATGGCACGCTATTTGGTCTTGTCTGGATTATGGAGGTGAATGATGGAGACTTTATTTCAAGATTTGCGTTACGCCGTTCGCATACTGACCGGGAAACCGGGATTTGCGCTCATAGCCGTCCTGACTCTCGCTCTCGGAATAGGCGCGTGTACGGCTATCTTCAGCGTCATAAATGCGGTCCTGCTCCGCCCCCTTCCCTACAGGGATTCGAACCGACTGGTTCGCGTCTATGAAACAGACAGCGAGGGACCGGGCAATGTCAGCCCGCAGGACTTCAAAGATTGGCGCGCGCAAAATAAAGTCTTCGACCACATAGCCGCCTTTACCTCGTCTTCATACACATACACGGGCGGGGAGAGGGGCGAAACGTTTCGGGGCCTGCGCGTGACGACCGATTTCTTCTCCGTCCTTCAAGCGACGCCGCTCTACGGCCGCACCTTCCTGCCGGGCGATTCGGAGGCCGACGCGCAACCTTTCGTCATATTGAGTCACGGACTATGGGAAAGGCGGTTCGGCGGGGATCTGAAGATAATAGGACAGAGCCTGAATTTCGAAGATGAATCCATGACGGTCGTAGGGATAATGCCGCCGGAGTTCCGCTCTCCGCGCTATGAAACAGAGGAGCCGGAACTTTGGGCGAATTTGATAATCACCCCGCGCATGGGTCGCGGAGGACACTGGCTTCATTCAATCGCCCGCCTCAAGCCCGACGTTCCGCTCACTCAGGCGCAGGCGGAGATGACTGCGATAGCCTCCGCGCTCGAAAAACAGTATCCCAATACCAATACCGGATACGGGGCGCTCTTGATCCCTCTGCACGAGTCCATGTCAGGTCCTGCGCGGCAGGCTCTGCTCGTCTTGCTCGCAAGCGTAGGTTTCCTTCTGCTCATCGCCTGCGCAAATGTCGCTAATCTCATGCTTGCTCGTGCGAGCGGGCGCGCTCGTGAGATAGCAATCCGCACGGCTATGGGAGCCAGCCGATGGCGACTCGTTCGACAGTTGCTGACAGAGAGCCTGCTGCTTGCGCTTATGGGCGGAGCCGCGGGGCTGCTGCTCGCGCTGTGGGGCATAGATATTCTCCTCTCTATCATGCCGACTGATCTCGCATTGCCGGGACTCGACCTGTTAGGAGTCGACGGACGTCTGCTCGGCTTCAACGCTACGGTCTCTCTCTTCACGGGACTGCTCTTCGGGGTCGTGCCTTCGCTGTTGCTCTCTCGCTCGAACCCTCAACAGGCGCTCAAAGAAGGCAGCCACACAGCGACCGGCACGGGGAGCCGCCTGCGCGCCGCGCTCGTAATAGGGCAGGTGGCGCTCGCGCTTATGTTGCTCGTGGGGTCGGGGCTGCTCATTCGTAGCTTCGACCGTTTGCTCAGTGTCGATCCGGGATTCAATGCCGAAAATGTTCTCACGTTGAGATTGTCGCTTCCACGCTCGCGTTACGAAAGAGCCAGACAGGTCGGGGTCTTCTATCAGGAGTTGAGCGATAAGATCAGCGACCTTCCGGGAGTGGTTTCAGTGGGAGCGGTCGACCGCATTCCGCTAGGCCCTTCGAGTTCTTGCGACTCTTTTTCTCTGGCCGACCGCGCGCCCTTCACGCCCGACAACGAACCCTGCGCCGAATCCCGCACCGCGACGCCGGATTACTTTCGCGCAATGGGGGCGCGGATAGTAAAAGGTAGATCTTTCACCGACGCTGATAACGCTGAAGGCCCGCCCGTCGTCATTATAAATGAAACGATGGCGCGTCAGTTCTGGCCCGGTGAAGACCCTTTAGGAAAGCAGTTCAAGTGGGGCGACGCCGATGAAGAACCCTGGCGCGCGGTCGTGGGAGTGATTGGCGACATTCGCCATTTCGGACTCGACGAGGAGATACTGCCGGAGGTCTATATGCCTCATCAGCAATATCCTTTCTCGCGCGAGATGTTTCTCGCCCTACGAACGACCGCAGACCCTTCGACCCTTGTCGCTGCGGTGCGAACTCAAGTGCAGGCGATGGATAAGAACTTGCCGATGGAAGACGTTCGTCCGCTTGAGTTTTACATTTCGGATTCCGTAGCCCAGCCGCGCTTTCGAACCATCCTGCTCGGATTGTTTGCCGCGCTTGCGGCACTGCTTGCGGCAGTGGGGCTTTACGGAGTGATAAGTTATTCCGTGAGCCGGCGCACGCACGAAATAGGAATACGACAGGCGCTCGGCGCAGGGCGGCGGGATATATTCAAGTTGATAGTAGGAAACGGCCTTGCTCTTACGCTGGCAGGAATCGGCATCGGCTTGATAGCATCTTTCGCGCTCACCAGATTCCTGTCGAATCTGCTTTTCGGCGTGAGCGCAACCGACCCGCTCACTTTTGCGGCGGTCTCGATAATGCTTGCGGCGGTGGCGTTTGCGGCCTGCTACCTGCCCGCGCGCCGCGCTATGAAAGTAGACCCCATGGAGGCGCTGCGGTATGAATGAAACATTCGTCCGGCAGCGGAGCGTAGTCGCTCCTATGTACGCTTTCGTCCGTTGTCAGGGATCGGAGGATCAACCACAGATGACACAGATAACACAGATAAAACTCTCTCTCTTCTATCTATCTGTGAAATCTGTGTAATCTGTGGTTAAAAAACGAACGGACAACGGACCACGGACAGATAAGGACACCGGACTATGAACAATTTATGGCAAGACCTGCGCTACGGCGCGCGGATGCTCATCAAGCAACCCGCTTTCACTCTTGTTGCGATTCTCACCCTCGCGCTCGGAATAGGAGCCAACAGCGCGATCTTCAGCGTGGTGAATGCGGTCCTTCTCCGCCCCCTGCCTCTTGAGGAACCCGAACGCCTCGTCAAAATATGGGAGACATTCGTCGCAGGCGGGCTCGGGTCTGCTCGCGGGCAGGGCACGGCTTCCGTCCCCAATCTCAAGGACTGGCGCGAGCAGAATGATGTTTTCACAGACATCGCGGCTTATCAGTCCGGGAGCTTCAATCTTCAAGGCGAGGAGCATCCCGAAAGGGTTTTCGGCGCAACGGTCTCTTCGAATTTCTTCGATCTGCTCGGCGTCCCGCCCCGATCGGGCCGCGCCTTTCTCGATGGAGAAGACCAGCCGGGCCGCTCTCGCGTGGTCATACTCAGCGATCATCTCTGGCGGCAAAACTTCGGCGCTGACCCCGATATAATCAACCGCGACATTCCGCTCAACGGCGAGAACTTCACGGTCATAGGGGTAATGCCGCCCGGCTTCCGATTTCCATTCCGTAACACAGGACTATGGGTGCCCCTGGTCTTTACGCCCGCTCAACTTGCAAGTCGGGGGAGCCACTCCCTTTTCGCGCTGGGCCGCCTGAAGCCGGGCGTGGCCCTGGAACAGGCGCAGGAACAGATGAGCGTGATCGCGCGCCGCCTCGAAGAGCAGTACCCGGATGCGCAAGCCGAACGCGGGATCATTCTCATCCCTCTACATGAAGAGACTGTGCGAAATGCGCGGCCCGCTTTGCTCGTACTGCTTGGCGCGGTCGGATTCGTATTGCTGATCGCCTGTGCAAATGTCGCCAACCTTCTGCTTGCGAGGGCCTCGGCTCGTCGCAAGGAGATAGCCATTCGCACCGCAATCGGCGCGGGGCGCATTCGGCTCATCCGGCAATTTCTGACCGAGAGCCTCTTGCTTGCGGTCGCGGGCGGGGCGCTCGGATTGCTTATGGCTGCCTGGGGCATCGATGCGCTCATAGCTCTGGCCGCAAACTCGCTCCCGCGCGCGAACGAGGTCGGGCTTGACGGACGAGTCATAGCCTTCACATCGCTGCTATCACTGCTCACAGGGATAGGCTTCGGGCTGGTCCCCGCGTTCCAGGTCTCGAAGCTGGACGTGCAGGAGGCTTTGAAAGAAGGCGGAAGTTCAGGGACCGGTCCCCGGCGCAATCGAATGCGCAGCCTGCTCGTCGTGGCCGAGGTCGGCCTCGCGCTTATGCTGCTCGTCGGGGCCGGATTGTTGATTAAGAGCTTCTTCTATTTACAGCAGATGGACACGGGGCTTCGTCCCGAAAACGTCCTGACGATGAGGCTCTCGCTGTCGGAGGCGAAATACCCCGACCCGCAGTCTACAATCCCTTTTTACGATCTGGTCTGTGAGCGCGTATCGGCTCTGCCCGGCGTCGAGGCGGCAGGCATGATTAATATGTTGCCGCTGCAAAGCTGGGGCTACAACGGAGACATAGAGATAGAAGGGCAGGGACCATATCCTCCCGGCAAGGCTCCTCTGGCCGAGTGGCGAACGGTCAGCCCGGATTACTTTCGCGCGATGGGCATCCCATTGATCGCGGGGCGCGAATTCGACAGCCGCGACAGCGAGCAATCGACTCCCGTCATCATCATCAATCAAACTCTCGCGCGGCAACACTTCCCCGATCAGGACGCGGCAGGCAACCGATTGCGTCCCCTTGGAGACAGCGATTGGCTGACGATTGCGGGCGTGGTCGGGGATGTCAGGCAATCGGGCCTGACCGAGTCTGTGAGACCGGAAATCTATTTCTCTCACACACAGACTCCGCGACTTACCATGAGCCTCGTCGTCCGCTCCGCGTCCGACCCGGAGAAATTGACCAACACAATCCGCAGCGAAATACAGGCCCTGGACCCGGCCCAGCCTGTTTACAATGTGCAAAAAATGGAAGAAGTGATCGCAGTCTCAGTCTCCGATCATCGCTTCAACACGCTGCTGCTCACGATATTCGCAGCCGTGGCGATCATACTGTCAGTCGTAGGCATCTACAGCGTTATGTCATACACAGTCACTCAGCACACGCGCGAGATAGGTCTTCGCATGGCGCTTGGCGCGCAAAGAAGCGATGTGTTGAAACTGATCGTCGGACAGGGAATGGTGCTCGCCCTTGTCGGAGTGGGCCTGGGACTTGCCGGGGCATTCCTGCTGACACGTCTGATGGAGAGCCTGCTTTACGGAGTGACGACGACAGACCCGCTGACTTTTGCAGGCGTATCGGCGCTGCTCGTGATGGTGGCGCTCGTGGCCTGTTATGTGCCCGCGCGAAGGGCGACTCGCGTAGATCCTATGGTGGCGCTACGCTATGAATGAGACGCGGAGACACGGAGACACGGAGACACGGGGACGCGGAGAAGAAGTTCCCTCGCCGCGTCTCCGACTCGTAGTCGAGTCAACCGTCTCCCACTCGCCGCGTCGGTTCCAACGGAGGAATTATGCAAACACTTTTGCACGACCTGCGCTACGGTGTGAGGCTGCTTCTCAAGAAGCCCGTCTTCACCATAGTTATCATACTGACTCTGGCCTTGGGGATAGGGGCGAACACGGCCATCTTCAGCGTCATAAACACGGTGCTGCTCGAACCGCTGCCTTACCCGGACCCTGACCGGCTTGTGATGGTGTGGGAGAAGATTTTGCCCTCAGGAGAGAACAACACTGTCGCGCCTCCCAACTTCGTCGACTGGCGGGAGCAGAACCGCAGCTTCGCGGATATGGCATCCTACGTTACTCTACCCGTCGATCTGACAGGTGCGGGCGAACCGGAGAAGATAGAAGGGCTGGCCGTCACTGACAACTTTTTTCAAGTGCTCGGCGCACAGCCATTCCTGGGCAGCACATTTCAGCCGGGCGAAGTCAAACCCGGCTCCCTGAACATAGTCATCATGAGCTATGGCCTGTGGCAGAGGCGTTTCGGCGGAGACCCCAATATCTTGGGGCAGCCGATCACGATCAACGGCTATCCTGTGCCTGTAGGGGCGGTCATGCCGCCCGCGTTTCAGTTTCCGACCTCTGAGATAGACCTATGGGTTCCTACGGTGATGGCCCGTAAAACTTCGGCCTCGCGCGTAGCCGCTCATTACCTTCAGGTGATTGCGCGGCTCAACCCCGGTGTGACCCACAGCCGGGCGCAGGCCGATATGGACGCGATATCGGCTCGCTTGCAGGAACAATACCCCGATACGAACAGATACATAGGAAGCAGAGTCACCGCTCTGCATGAACAATTATCAGGCAACGCCCGGCCCGCGCTGCTCTTGCTTTTTGCCGCCGCAGGATTCGTATTATTGATCGCCTGCGCAAACGTCGCAAATCTGCTGCTCGCCCGCGCCGCCGCTCGCCAGAAAGAGATGGCCGTCCGTGTCGCCCTCGGCGCAGGAAGGCTCAGGTTGATTCGTCAGTTGCTGACCGAAAGCCTTCTGCTTGCGTTCTCAGGCGGCGCGGCCGGACTGTTGCTCGCGTTATGGGGCATTCCCTTCTTAGTCTCTTTCATACCTAATAATCTGATCTTGATCGGGACGGTTGAAATAGATTTCACAGTGCTCGGATTCACGCTGGCGATTTCGCTGCTGACGGGCGTGTTCTTCGGCTTGATGCCTGCTCTGCAAGCCGGACGGGTCAATATCAACGAGGCATTGAAAGAGGGCGGGCGTGATAACTCGATAGGCGGGCGCGACCGTTTGCGGAGTCTGCTCGTAGTGGCGGAGGTTGCGCTTGCGCTCGTGCTGCTCGTCGGAGCGGGATTGCTCATCAAAAGCTTCATTCGCCTGAACCGGGTCGACCCCGGATTCGAGCCGGGCAACCTGCTCACAATGGAAGTCGCCCCGCCCTATTCGAAGTACCCGGATACCACACGCCGCGCCGCTTTCTACGACGAATTGTTGCAGCGCGTCGAAGCCCTGCCGGGAGTCGAAGCGGCGGGCGTCATCACAACCCTTCCTCTAAAACCTCAGCGAGGCACCACGACCGCCATAACGGGCGGGCTGGCCACGATGACTTTTATCACCGAGCAACCGCTCAAACCGATAATATACACGGCGGTGCCTCGCAATATCAGTCCGGGCTATTTCCGCGCTATGGGCATCCCCGTCTTGAAAGGGCGTCCCTTCAATGCGCAAGACAGAGAGGACTCGCCCGGAGTTGTGATTATCAGCGAGAGCATGGCCCGTCGCTCGTGGCCCGGCGAGGAAGCGGTGGGCAAGCGTATGAAGATGGGCATAGCGGCCAATCCATGGCTTACGGTCGTTGGAGTAGTCAAAGACGTGCGCCTCTCTTTGAACGAAGCACCGCATCCACATGTATATGTACACTACGGCCAGACCGCCGTATTCGGGCCGCGAGACCTCGTCGTGCGTACAAGGTCCGATGCAGCGAGTCTGACGCCTGCGGTGCGCCGTGAGGTATGGGCTATCGATAAAGACCTGCCGGTTTCCGGCATAAGCACCATGTCGCAGATATTGCCTGCCTCGCTCGCGCGCGAGCGATTCAACATGCTCCTGCTCGCCGTCTTCGCCTTGCTTGCGCTCGCGCTCGCGGCGGTAGGAATATACGGAGTGATGTCATACACAGTCACTCAGCACACGCGCGAGATAGGCATTCGTATGGCGCTTGGGGCACAAACGCGCGACGTGTTGAAATTGATCGTCGGGCAGGGAATGGTGCTGACTTTCGTAGGATTGCTGATCGGTCTGGGAGCAGCCTTCGCTCTGACACGATTGATGTCGGGCCTGCTGTACGGCGTGAGCGCGACCGACCCTTTGACTTTTACCTTGATTGCGTTGCTGCTTGCGGGCGTGGCCCTTATGGCTTGCTACGTTCCTGCGCGAAGGGCGACCCGTGTCGATCCGATGGCGGCGCTCAGATATGAGTAAGTCAGCCATCAGCCATCAGCCATCAGCCGTCAGCCGTCAGCGCAGAGAGAGAGGAACGAAGATCAACCACAGATTACACTGATGACACAGACAGAAATCTTTTTCAGTAGCCCGACCGTGAGGGAGGGCTTGCTGATAGCTGATAGCTGACGGCTGTCAGTCGAGTGAGGAGAAACAACATGGAAACGCAAACAGTATCCAGGGAACAGGCAAATCATTTATGGAAGATCGATTCCGCGCATACGACGGTCGAATTCGCCGTCAGGAATCTCTTCCTTTTCACCGTCAGGGGCCGCTTTACCGGTATTGCCGGGACCATACTGTTTGACGAAGACGAACTTGGCCGCTCGTCTGTCGAAGCCTCTATCAAAGCCAAAAGCATCGATACGGGCAACAGGCGGCGGGACGCTCACCTCTGCTCGGCGGATTTCCTGAATGTTGAGCAATACCCGGAGATTCGTTTTCAAAGCACCAAAGTGGAAAAAGGAAGAGACCGCGATACTCTCAGGATCACAGGGGAGTTGACTATTGCGGGAAAGAGCCGTGAGATGACCTTCGAGGTCACAGAGGTCGAGCGCAGTCGTTCTCCGCAAGGAGAAGAGGTGGCTTATTATTCTCTGCTGATAAAGCTTGATCGCCGTGATTTTGGAGTCAGCTATGGCCGGTTGATCACAGGGCGCACCGTGACTGTAACGATTCACCTGCAAGCCGTGAGGCGAACTGAAGATATATCACGTTGACCGGATGAAGCGAATCGACAGCGCAAAGAGCACTTCGATAATCACGGCTCACTATCTCGCCCGACATCACTATTTTTCGGTTTCGGGATTTTCTTTCCCAATACCGAACAACCATGAGTTTTTTAGCAACACACAGACCGTGTGATTTCAGTATTTAGCCTCGCCCCGGCAATGGCATGCGATTTGGTTATTAAGTCTTTGAAATGACCAAAAGTTTGAACCACTGATTACACAGATTTCACAGATAGATAGAAGGAAGAAATTTTATCTGTGTTTGTAGAAGGCTCTGCCTTCCACTGTGTTATCTGTGGT